>JARYLI010000005.1 GCA_029907715.1 Methanothrix sp. | reverse complement strand
TCAAACTCTCCACTATGGAGAGATCTCAATTTGTCAAATTTCATGATCACTATATTTACATAAAATCCTTAACCAATGACCAAGGCATGATGCACATAAACGCGATCGCTCTTATCCATCTGATGACTTGCCCAAAGAGACACCGCTCCTGCTCTGCCCTCCTTCCGGGGGAATGATTGCGTTCAGCAACCTCCAGGCATGACCCACAAGTTGTTGAATGCATGAGAGCGAACGCGATAGTATTCCTCCAAATTGCCGCCCTATAACTCCATTCATCGCTTACCATGAAAGAGCTAAACTGCCATGATCTTGTGCGAATCCGCACACCGTACACCTTCATCCGTTTGGCACGTCTTTTATTACATGCGCTGTTTTCATCATTCTGGCAGGCCCCTTCTGTGGCATGCCAGATCCCTGTGAGCTGGGCCTCTCGCAGATGCAGGAAACGATCAGCATGAGCCCGGCCCAGCTCTCAATAAAAATGAATCAAAAACGTTGACATGAGGCGGCTGTTCCGAAGACGCACGCCCGCCTCAACTGCCCCCTATAAGGCTTATGACCAGATAAGCCAGGAGCGTACCAACGACAAACACAACTGCAAATGCGCCAAACACCATCGAATCGGCTATGACGAACTCTCCGCCAGTCATCTATCTCACTACCAGGACAGGAGTTGTTGCCCAATATAAGACTTTCTGGACCACGCTGCCTATGAGAAGCTTCGATACGCCGCTCTCGCCGTGGCTGCCCATCACGATGCAGTCGATGTTCTCGGTTCTGGCCACATCTATGATGACATTTGCAGGTGCACCGATCCTTATGACAGGCTCGACCTTGACGCCAATCTTCTCGCCCATCTCCTTTATGTCATCCAGCGCCTTCTCGCCCTGCTTCTGCAGCTTTGCCTCGACCTCTTTCTTGTCGGCACCCAGCTGCCTTACAGCGCTCGCTATGACTACCTCGTTGACCACGTAAAGCGCCAGGACCTCCGCACCCAGAGCCTTCGCAAGCTCAAGCCCCTCCTGCGCAGCCAGTCTGGACTTGTCGGAGCCATCTGTGGCAATCAAAATACGCTTGTACATCCTAATCCCACCTTTGTGACCCCTATCAACGGCTTGGTATAAATAGCTATCTTCAGGATTTTAGCATCCGCAGGGCCAGTAATGCGGCATTCTCCCCTGCATCTATCCCGACACATGCAACAGGCACGCCGGGAGGCATCTGGACTATGGAGAGAAGCGCATCTATTCCCAGGAGCTTTCCACCCACCGGCACACCTATCACAGGCCTCTCGGTCCTGGCGGCCACCGCACCGGGGAGTGCAGCCGACATTCCAGCGACAGCTATGAATACCCTTGCATCCGTGCTCTCGATGTACTGATCGAGCTCCTTTGGGTTCCTGTGCGCAGAGATGACCCTGTGCTCGTAGCTCACTCCGCCCTCATCAAGCACTCTCAGAATTCTGTCCACGACATGCTGATCCGATTTTGATCCTGAGATTATCGATACATCTGGCATATCCATAGGGGAAACTCGGATGATGATTAACCTTATCCAGTCTGACGCTTCTTGTGGATGACCCTCTGGGCCTTGCCATCGCTTCTCGGGAGAGACCCTATGGGGAAGACGTCGCCCTTCGGGCTGAAGCCAAGAGCCTCCTTGAGCGCCTTCTCGACTGTGTACCCCGTCACCCATGGCTCTGCCTCGACGTTGATCCTGATATCCCTGACGCCATCGACCTCCTCGACGATGATCTGGTAGTTCGACCCGACGCCGGGGATCTGCATCAGCGCCTGCTCAACCTGCTTCGGGAAGAAGTTCACGCCCTTCACTATGATCATGTCGTCCAGCCTGCCTGTTATGGGCGCTATCCTGATGTGCGTTCTGCCACAATCGCAGCGCTCCCGCGAGATGATTCTGGTGAGATCTGCGGTGCGAAAACGTATCACAGGGAGCGCCTCTCTTGTGATCGAGGTAACGACAAGCTCCCCGGGCTCGCCATCCTCCACAGGCTCTCCAGTCTTTGGATCCACAATCTCCACGATGTAATGGTCCTCCCATACGTGTATGCCATCGTGCGCCATGCAGTCCATCCCGAGGGTTCCGACTCCGCCTGTCTCTGTCATTCCATATATGTCGAAGACCTCCACGCCGAGACCTGTGGAGATTCTCCTCTTCATCGCATCAGAGAACGTCTCCGCTCCGAATATCCCGATCTCGAGATCGGGCAGCTCCACGTTTAGCTCTTTCATCACCTCGATCAGGCGCAAGCCGTAGCTCACAACCCCGGTGATGATTCTGGTCCTGAGATCTCTGGCGAGCCTTATCTGCCTTGCAGTGTTTCCGGGGCCTGCGGGTATGACAAAAAGGCCTGCGGCCCTTGCGCCGTGGTACATGCCGAAGCCGCCGTTGAACAGCCCGAAGAGTGGCGTGATCTGCACAGCATCGCCCCTTCTGGCGCCGGACATCGTGTAACACCTCGCCATGCATTCCGCCCACTGTGCGAGGTCCCCATCAGTGTACGGCATTATCACAGGGGTCCCCGTGGAGCCGCTCGACATGTGCATCTCAACGATCGACTCCCTGGGAGCACAGCTGAGCCCCAGAGGGTAGTTCTCTCTGAGCAGCTCCTTGTTCATCATCGGCAGCCTCTGGAGATCATCCAGAGTTCTGATCTCCTCGGGCGAGACCCCGTGATCGTCGAAGAGCTTCCTGTAAACAGGATTTGATTCGTAAACGTAATGCACAGTCCTGCGGAGCCCCTCAGTCTGGATATCGCGCAGCTCCTCTCTGGATGCAGTCTCCATCCGTTCATTGTGATACCTGGACATCATTCTCCACCAGCCCTCTGAATCTGCCGTGGTGTGCGGCAGATCTTATTACCAGATTTCTGGCATTCATGGACAACTCTGTACAATCGAGGCCGCGAATGGCGAGAATCGGATTTAACAGTTGCGGTTACGCTTTAAATGAGCAGCATAGGATGGATTAGGAGCAGGCCCCAGGCGCGAATGACTGAATGGGCTCTCAGGGAATCAGCGTCCAATGGCATGATGCCAGAACATGCTCAATATGTTGAGGTAAATCGCCCTATGGGAGATTTCTGGAGGAACGACTATGCCCGATGATAGCGGCTTCACTTGATCAGTAACTCAAGCACGCTCACGATATCGAGCAAATACTGATGTTATCCACAACTGTGGCATGCGTGTGTGCGCAATGATGAACTTGTGATGCTTTCGCATGTCCCGGGGCGCTCGTTATTTCAGCGTCCTGCTTCGTATCTCCCTGAAGCTCCAGAGGCGGCCTCGATTGATGCCAGGGCATCTTGATGCCTCAGAGAGCCATGCATCCCTGCTCTCCAGGATCTCCGCCCAGAAGGGGTAGCTACTGCACTGGAGAGGTCGTGCTGGGTAGATGATGCATCGATCGCCCTCCAGCATCACACAGCCCATATCCAGACGGTCCCTGAGGACGAAGCCGTGCTCGCACTCCAGAAGATACTCCCTGACGAACACATCATGAGAGAGACCCAGAAAATCCGCGATCGCGCTGCACTCCTCGGGAGAGATCCAGACGATTCCCGGGCCCCTGCAGCACCTGCCGCACCGAATGCACTCAAACCGCAGCCCCTCGCTGTACCAGGGTTCCGGTTTCTGCTTTATGCAATGCACCACCATTGTAATCTATCCAAAGGGGTTCCTGAGTTAGTGCGACGTGAACGACATGCAGGGCTGCTAAGGGACATGAAAATCCGTGGAGGCTCATCCCGGTGATCCGGCGAACCGGTAATCTCGCAGAGAGATGCAGTGCTGATCGACACTGGCGCGAGTCCCGGAGTTTGCCACTCCGACGATTCAAACACATCAGCCTTCCTGGGAATATGGCCCACCACAACCTCCCTGAGCATCCTGAATGTTGGTCTCCGGAGAACAGAGGTCATCAGCACACTCACCGCACAGACTCATGGATCCATCTCAGATACGGCTCATGCCCATCCGCGATCTCCAGAGCTATGATCTCGGGCAGCTGGTAGCTGTGGAGCTCCAGGATCCGCATGCATGCTCTATCTGCTGCATCGGATGTTGTTTTAATGAAGAGCATCTCCTCGTTCTCCCTGGAGATCTTTCCCTCCCAGATGAAATGCGATCTGACCGGGATCACACTGACACATGCTGCCAGATGCTCCTCAACAAGGGACTGTGCTATACGATCCGCGTCTCCGGGAGGCGCTGTGGTTATTATCAGCATGCATCTCCTCTCACCCATCTCTCCCCATCCTCCGTCTGCTCCTTCTTCCATATCGGAACCCTTCTCTTCAGCTCGTCGATAACATACTCGCAAGCCTGGAAAGCCTCCCTCCGGTGGGATGATCCGCATACCACCACAACAATCACCTCGCCCAGCGAGAGCCGCCCCGTCCTGTGCGCCACATCAACAGAGGAGACTCCAAAGCGGGCGATAGCCTCCTCTTTTATTCTCCGGAGTTCCTCCAGAGCTGCCTCCTCATACGCCTCCACCTCCAGCCCTCTGACACCCGGATCGGCTCTCACCACCCCAACAAATGCGACAACAGCGCCAGTCTCAGGTTTTATGGAGCTGCCAAGGATCGTACCCAGATCTATCTCGCTATCTGATATCAATCAACCACCTGCCACAGGCGGGAATATGGCCACCTCGTCGTTATCGGAGAGGTCTGCCTTGAGATCCTCCGGCAGATTCAGCCTCCTCCGGTTGAGCATGATCATGAAGTAATCCCTGAGCTCTCCTGTATCGGAGAAGAGCGCCCCACTGAGCTCCGGCTTTATCTCACAGAGGTGGTTTATGAGATCCGATACTTTAGATCCGCTCCCGATCTCAACCATCATCTCCTTTCCCAGGATCTCCCTGAACCCGGCAAACGCCCTGATCTTTATCCGCATGGTCAACGCCTCTTCAGGGATCTCATGACCTCCTCTCTTCCCAGCTTCCTGACCCGCTCCGCCTCCGCCTCGTCCCTGTGTCTCAGCACGAAGGTTCCGTGGCATGGTTTTGTGTACGGAAACACAACACTTCCGTCCTTCATGATGCCAACAGCTATCGGCGGCACCCCTATTATGTACTCCCCGAAGAGCCTGAACCCCGGCTGGAAATGATAGCACTCGTCGCAGCTCGACTCTATGTACTCCCTGGCCTCTCTGAACGATATACCTCTCAGCAGAACCTGGGGTTTGAGCATCTCTATACAGCCCATGCCAGCACCCCGTCAATTTTTTTCCTGAGCCCGAGAGGGTTGTGGACCGCCCTCTCCACGATCTTCTCCGCATCGAAATCGACAGTGCCAGCAAGCTCCTCCGCATTCCTGCCGAAGATTATCAGGAAGAGCTTTGACTCAGGCAGCAGCGCCCTGACAGTGGCAGCATATGTGATCCCGGCATCGTTGTGAGCGAAGGCAAAGCAGGTGCCGAACGATCTTCTTCCCTCAACGATATCCGCTATCGTCCTCTCAAGCTCAATCAACCTTCCCAGGTAGCACCTCTTCCGATCTGCGACCCTGGCGAGGTTGAGCGCTGCAGGATTTCCAGCGATGAAAACATCAACCCCTTTATCCCTAAGAGCCCCCGAGAGGTAGAGCACAAGGCTCATCTGAACCGGCACCTCAGGGCATCCCATGAGAACAAGCGCATCAGGGTTGCTCATAATCTCCTCCATTAAGTGCCGATCCTGACGTTCAGCGTCGCGTTTCTCAGAGTAGCTATAGCTGAGAGGGCGGCGAGGTAACTCGTCCGGGGATTCCTGGGTGATGGGACGTTCTCAACCCTCGTCACCATCCTCCCGAAATCACCCTCCGCGACCACCTCATGGACGTTCAGTGTGGCATTTGGATCCACCACTATCCTGACCCATGCATCCTGCCCGTATGTGAGGCTCAGCGTCGCCGCGACGTTGACGTTTGCAGGGAACGCCCTGACTGCCTCGGAGGCTGGTCCCTCATAGATCAAAGTCGGCTCCCTGAATGAGCGGAGATCTATATTTTTCTCGACCACATACGGCGCGCCCTCAAGGCCGGCGGGCGGCTTTGTGCTGGTGAGGACGACTCTTTTCAGACGACCGATCGAGGCGGACTTCAGCCCGTCGAGTCCTGCTATGGCGCCTGAGGGTATGTACACCCTGCCGCCAGTGGATGCAGCCATCGAGCATATCCTTCTGTAAAGCTCTCTGTCCATGAGCGCGCCCACAGACATGATCATGATATCCTTTCCGCGCTTGAGAGCGGCCTCTGCGACCTGGGGGACAGCAGCCTGAGATGCAGCCTCGACGACGATGTCTGAGAGCTCCACGAGCTCATCGAGCTCCACAACCTTTGGTCTCTTTCTCATGGCCTCTATGAGTCTGCTCATGTTCTTGGGGTTCCTGTCAAAGACAGCTGCAAGATCCGCATCGATCTCCCCGCGGTCTATTGCAGACGCGATCTCAAAACCTATGGCTCCGCAGCCTACAAGGCCAACTTTTAGGGGCATCAAAGGCTATAAATCAATTGGAGATCAAAGCCTTTGCGGTATGCTACGGTCTTATATCGAGCGATTTCTTGAGGAAGACCTGGGCGAGTGGGACGACTCAACAGGCGTGGTTCCAGACGTGGATGTGGATGCAGCGATAGTCTCAAAGGAAGATTGCATACTCGCCGGCCTGGAGGAGGTCTCGGAGCTCTTCGAATACCTTGATGTGAATGCGGATCCTCTCTTCGATGACGGGGAGTATGCGCCTGCAGGAGCCGAGGTCCTGGCTCTCCACGGCAGCGCCCGGAACATCCTGAGGGGCGAGAGGGTGGCTCTGAACATGCTCGGCAGGATGAGCGGCATAGCGACTCTGACAAGGGAATGCGTGCTCAGGGCGCAGAAAGTGAGGATAGCATGCACGAGAAAGACCACGCCTGGATTCAGGTACTTTGAGAAGAAGGCTGTCCTGATCGGCGGAGGGGATACTCACAGGTTCAACCTCTCAGGAGCTGTCATGATAAAGGACAACCACATAGCGATAATGGGCCTCGAGAATGCGATAAATGAGGCGAGGAAGCGCGCCAGCTTCACCAAGAGGATCGAGGTCGAGGTGGAGGATCTTGATACGATGATGAGAGCTGCAGAGCTCGGAGCTGATATCATAATGTTCGACAACATGGACCCTGAGAATATAAAGAGGGGCGTTGCAATGCTCGATGAGATGGGCATAAGACCGAGAGTCATACTCGAGGCCTCAGGAGGAATAAATCCAGGCAACCTCGAGGCGTATGCATCAACAGGCGTGGATGTGATATCAATGGGGGCCCTGACACGCAGCGCCAGGTGGATCGATTTCAGCATGGAGGTCCGCAACAGATGAAAGAGCGGTGAGCGCATATGCGATACATCTTTCTGCTTCTCATTCTCATAACGCATGCAGCTCTTGCAGCCGAGAAGAACGAGGACCAGAGCGTGGGCTTCCAGGAGTTCACCCTGAGCATCGGAGACCGTGTGGAGATCGGCGATTACAGGGCCGAGCTGGTGGACATACAGTCCCTCAAGGACGGGCTTGTGGTGCTCCGCGTCACCCAGGGCAGCAAGTTCGAAGAGCAGAGGGTGGTGATAGAGGGCAGCCCGAACAGCTTCAACGGAGGCGCAGAGGAGGGGGGCCTGACCCTCACAATAACAGACATATTCGATGAGGAGTCTGCCAAGCTCAGGGTCGAGTACAGAGAGAGCCTGGGAACGCCGAGGAAGAGAGCGGCTGAGAGGCGCGAGCCGAGGGCAGCTCCGAATCTGGTGGTGGAGAAGAGCTTCGATAAGACCACCGTGAACTACGGCGATGAGGTGAAGGTGACAGTAACAGTGAAAAACATCGGGACCGAGGCTGCCAGAAATATAGAGGTCTACGACATACCGCCGCTGGCTGAGTTCGCATACATAGCAGGATATCCGCCAAAGATAAAGAGCGAGCTCGGTCCTGGAGAGACCGATTCCGCGGTCTATGTCATGCGCGCCGTGAAGGAGGGCCTCGTCAAGGTCCCCCAGATAGAGGTCAGGTACAGGGACGCGAAGGACAGGATCAAGACGAACACGACAGAGACTCTTGAGATAATAGTGGCGCCCCCAAAGAGGCCGAATCTCGTTGCGAGGATAAACGTCACAAATGTCACATCCGGAGAGACAGCCCCGATAGAGGTAAGCATAGAGAACACAGGTCAGGCGACCGCGACGATGATCGAGGTGAGCTATGAGGTGAAGCCTCCGGAGGGGCTGAGATGCACCGGTCTGGATCAGCTCATCCCGGAGATTCCTCCCGGAAGCGCGAAGAGCTACACCGCGGAGATGCGTGGAGAGAGGAGCGGCAACTACACCATCGCCCTCACCGTGAGCTACCGCAGCGGGGAGACAATGTCAATAACAAAGACCTCTGCGAGTGTGAGCGTTCTCGAACGAGAGTATAAATATCTGTATTACCTACTCGTTCTACCATTGATGATAGTGGGGTTATGGGTGTACAAAAGATACAAGGAATATAAATACTAACAGTTATAGTAATCATATGAATGGTGCTGCTGGGATGAAAATAAGTGCATGTAAAAGCCCAGGAACGGGTTCGAGATCATGTTAAACGTACTCATGTTGGGTGTAGGTCAGTGCGGCAACCGGATACTGGATGCCGTGAACAGGCAGGCTTTCGGTGGCTCCAGGCTGGCGAAGTACTACTCCAAGCAGAGGTTTCCGAGCCGTGTTGAGACGATCGCCATTAACACCGCCATAAACGATCTCAAGGAGCTCAAGTTCACCGCCGCAAAGGACAGGCTTCATGTGCCAAACCTGCATGGTGTTGGCGCAAACAGGAACAAGGGAAAGCAGGGCTTCTGGGAGAACCAGGAGATGATCCTGGAGGAGATCGAGAAGCGGGGCGATTTCGATCTCATATTTGTCATGACATCGGTCTCCGGTGGCACAGGATCGTCATTCTCCCCCCTCATGATTCACGAGCTCAAGAAGAGGTACAAGAACGCCACGATAGTGCCGATCGCTGTTCTTCCATTCCGCGAGGAGGGCACGATATACCTGCAGAATGCCGCTTTCTGTCTCAGAGAGATGATCGAGGTCGAGGCAGACGGCATGATACTCGTGGACAACCAGTACCTCAAGCGGTTCAGCGGCGATATCGCATCCGCGTACGACAGGATCAACACAATGGTCGCCCAGAGGCTGC
Source organism: Methanothrix sp. (assembly GCA_029907715.1). Lineage (NCBI taxonomy): Archaea > Methanobacteriati > Methanobacteriota > Methanomicrobia > Methanotrichales > Methanotrichaceae > Methanothrix > Methanothrix sp. The sequence continues at coordinate 134,141 of JARYLI010000005.1, read as the reverse complement.
TGTTCCTAATCGAGGCTCTGGACAGCGAGATGCTATCCGTCACAGACCTCGGCGACTTCAAGACCGTGATGAGCGGCGGCCTGCGGATGGGCACACTGGGATACTACCAGGCGGACAAGAAGAGTCCATCAGTGAGAGCGGCGATAAAGAACAGCCTCAGAGAGGTCGGTCTTCTCTATCCCGCCAACGTCGACGCAGGAGAGGCTGGCAGGGCCATGATAGTGATACAGGGCTCCAGAGAGTATCTTGATGTTGATGAGATAACAAAGGAGATTGAGTCTCTGACAGATACCATAGGCCACGTCTTCAAGGGGATAGTGATAAAGAAGGGCGAGCCCAGAGTGCTCTCTGTTCTCTCACTTGAGAGGGCGCCCGGCCTGGTGGAGCTTTACGAAAAGGCGAAGTGGGCCATCCAGGAGGAGCGCGAGCGGAAGGACAGGGCAAGAAGCGAGCTGTACGAGGCGTTCGAGCAGATAAACGATCTCGAGGAGATCTACTGATCTGAGGGTATCTGCTGATCCGCCATCCGGGAGATGCGGTCGATGTACTCCCGGACATCAAACTTTCTTCTCATCCCACCGTAGCTCATGTATCTTATCTTTCCAAATATCGGCCTCTCTTTGAATGGCCGGTCGTGCAGGCCCCCGATGCTCCATCCGCAGCCGGTATAGCCATTCGGGTCGCGGCCGTCGAGCTCGTATCTGTCGTTGAGGTGTATCGCGATCCTGAGCGCATCCTCTGGAGACTCCGACCACTCCAGGATCTTCTTTGCCCAGTACATCCTGAGATACCCGTGCATCTTTCCACAGATCTGCATCTCGAGCTGGGATGCGTTCCACAGTTCGTCGTGCGTCTTCGCGCCCTCCAGCTCGTCCGGAGAGTAGATGTAATCACGCCGGTCGTCTCTGTGATCCTCCAAGGTCCTGCGCGCCCATTCAGGCATGCCCTCCAGGGAGTCGTAATGCTCATTGTAGTAGCAGTAGTTGTCGGAGAGCTCTCTGCGCACGATCAGCTCATCCAGAAACTCCGTATGATCTCCACCCAGAGCCATGATATTGAGGGCCACCCTCTGGGCGGAGATCTGGCCGAAGTGGAGATAGGGGGAAAGGCCGGACTGAGCGTCTATTGCTGGATCGTTGCGATGCGATGCGTAAAGATCCAGCTTTTCTGAGATGAAACGCTCCAGCTGCGCCGCTGCGGCCTGCTCGCCGGAAGGGATCCTCGATCCCGGAGCGTTTTGGATGCCTGAATCGAGCCACCTGTTCTCCACGCTCTCCCTCCACGGTCCGGGCGGTGGCATTGGATCCGGAAATTCCTCAAGGAACTCTGCGAGATGCTTTTTGATCTTCGACCTGAATGTGTGTGCAGACCACTCCTGCTTCTGTGAGGCGATCCAGCATGGAACTATGTTGTGCGCATCCACCTCATGGAACGGTACTTCTATACGATCTGCGACGATCGACTTCCAGGTTCGCGAGATCCTGAGAGGGCTGAAGTCTGCCACCAGCATCCCCGCTCTGGAATCATCAATGAGAGCCGGAATCACATCGCCAGGATCGCCGTGTGCAAGTATGAAGGCGATACCGAGGCTCGAAAGACGCTGCTCGAGCTCTCTCAACCCATCAAGCATGAATCTGTAAGAGCGATCTCCAGCGCATGCGCCCGGAAACCGTGGCGTCAGGCAGAACACAACAGCCATGGTTTCATTGAGCATCCTGGCCATCTCAAGGGAGTACAGCAGAGCCCAGTTGTCACTGACGCGCTGGTCGCGGCTCATCCAGTATATTACAGGCCCGCGAGCCTCGCCTTCTCGGATCGCTCTGATCCTCCCGGGATTTATGTGCATGGCCGATAACTGTTAAATATTATGATTCTTTACTGATTATTTTGTCTTACGGTTGCTTGTAAGACGACTGCTGGGAGGGAAGAGATCGCGCACTCATCGACTGATGCATCTGCGTTTATGATGCATCTCGGGCAGTGATATGTCCTGTGATCCTCTCGCCATGGCAGTCCAGCTATCAACAGCCCCGAGGTGTTGGGTTTGGCAGACAATATCTATGTGGTCGGGCATAAGAGTCCGGATACAGATTCCGTGACCTCTGCGATAACATACGCGAATCTGAAGAACCAGCTTGGAATGAAGGATGTGGTCCCCGCAGCCGCAGGGGAGATCAATAACGAGACGAAGTATGTGCTTGAGCACTTCAGGATAACTCCCCCAGTTGTGCTGAAGGACGCGACCGATAAGAAGGTGATCCTGGTCGATCACAACGAGGTGGGCCAGGCTGTGGACAACATCATGAAGGCTGACATCCAGGAGATCATCGACCACCACAAGATAGGGGACATACAGACCGGCAAGCCGATATTCTTCCACAATGAGCCTGTGGGCGCGACCGGAACGATCATCGCCAGCATGTATGAGCTGAACGGGGTCAAGATATCAAAGGAGATGGCAGGCCTTATGATGGCCGCGATCCTGAGCGATACTGTTCTCTTCAAGTCTCCGACGTGCACCGATAAGGATAAGGCAACGGTGGAGAAGCTCTCGAAGATCTGCGGAGAGGACCCGCAGAAGTTCGGGATGGAGATGCTCAAGGCCAAGAGCGATATCAAGTCCAAGACAGCAAAGGACATAGTCTTCGGCGACTTCAAGAAGTTCGACTTCAGCGGTGTCAAGGCGGGCGTCGGCCAGATCGAGGTCATGGATCTCGCGGATCTCGCTCCGAAGCGAGAGGAGATCCTCGCGGAGATGAGAAAGACCCTGGAGTCTGAGAAGCTCGATATGGTTGTCCTGATGCTCACAGACGTCATCAAGGAGGCCTCAGATCTCCTCTTCGTCGGCACAGATGCCGCAAAAGAGGGGTTCGAGAAGGCATTCGGCGGAAAGGTCGTCAACAACTCCATCTACAAGGAGAAGGTGCTCTCAAGAAAGAAGCAGGTCATCCCGCCGCTCGAGTCCGCATTCAAGAAGTGAGAGCCCCTTTTATCACTTTTTACTTCTGGCTGCGTGCCTGCTCAGTCTGGTATCGGTTGCATCAGCAGGATCCGTGAGATGGACGATGCGGTTCGTTCGTGTTGTTTCATTCGGCTGCGGCTCAGCCCTCTTAACCCAGGGTGTGAAGATCCCGTCGCTCACAGAAGGTCAGGGCTGGCAGAGATCTCCAGCGAATCGAGCATCTGTCTGAGACTGGGGATGCTGGTGAGATACGCAAAGCCCTCATAGATCCCCTTTGGTCCTGCCGAGCTTCTCCATGAGCTTTCTTATCGATCCTGGAACCCTTGAGTCTGTCTTGCCGATCTCAGCAGCTGTATTTATGGTCGCCTTCACGGCTCTGCCCATACCCCTCATCATGGTCAGCGCTATCTCAGGATCTATGCCGTACTGCTCTATGTACTGCCCTCTGGTCAGACGCATCCCTCCACCAGTGATGTATATCGGGTCTCCTATAACAGGGGTGATCTTCCCTGCAGGCAGCCTCCACTGAAAATCATCCGGCTCTGAGCACTCAAGCCAGTCCTCATTATCATTGACGCTCTGCTCAAGCTGCTGTGTATCGAGGAGGTTCACAGAACCGCAGTGATGACATATGAGCTTTTTAATCATTATCACACCACCCACACTATATTATTTCTGTTCTGAACGCATGTATATATAACTTATGTTTTATATCTATAACATTTCTCTCAGCTGACCCTGTATCCATCATGTGCTTTTCTCACATGCACATCACTTACTCCCATCACTCCTCCTGCTGCTCAGGATTATGTGCTCGCGCATGTACTTTATCGCCTTCTCGGGATCCACTCCGAATAGCTCTATGAACTCCTCCCTCTTATGGAGGTTGTTGAGCACATCAATATAATACACATTTCCGTCTGACAGTTCCTTCTTCGCGGTCGGAGCCCTCCACTCCCTGCCAGCAGGCGGGAGACACTCCACCCAGCCCTTCCCGAGATCGACCTTCTTCGTCCTCTTCACGTCGATCTCAGCACCACAGCAACCGCAGATGTATCTCTTTCCGAACATATCTAACACCTGTTTTTTATATTGCTGATACTAGCTTATAGACTTTTTGGATGATGTTTATCTATTATAATTATGTTATTTTGATTCTGCGGTGCTGAACCTGAACAGCCGATCTGGCCGCCTGATGCAATGCGGAGACCATCGTACATTACATGTTCGCTCTTATGTCTCTGGCGACGTGGAGGCTGTGTGGTTTTTTTGGCTGCTGTAAACAATCCTTTATCTGCCATGAATGGCACAAGCAGTACCAGTGTCTCTTTGGGCAGGTTATCAGATGGATATGAGCGGACATGTGATGTACACGTATCATCGAATTCAGAGGCATGCAACATTATGGAATTCGTGCGGAACTGTGTCAATGCACGCAGAATCCTGCCGGCCATTCAGCTATTCAAGCAGGCGACTCCTGTAACAGCCGCGCAGCTTTTTTGTCCCACAGCTCCGCGTATCAGCAGATGCTCTTCCATATCCTGTCGCCAACATGATGTATAGACTCGACGGCCTTTCCCTCACCCTTCATCTCCGGACCGGCCCTGAGCGCCCTCCCCACAGCAAGCGGCTTTCTGTGCCGCTCTTCCACGACCACGACGAGATCTCCGGCCTCAATCTCGGGATCTGCATGCACTATCCCAGGGCCCATCACATCAGCGCCGTTGGCTATGAAGCGCACAGCACCTGAATCCACCACCACGGTTCTCCCCCTTGGGGATAGCTCAATGCATCCCATGACGGTGAAGAACGGCTCTCCATCTATTATCATCAGAAGAGGTTTACCGTTAACGATTATGATCTCAAATCCCTCATCCGTCTCGGCGAGCTCCATCGAGGCCCTTCTCAGAACATCAGGATCCTCGATCTTATCCCCGATCGCACTAAGTATCCTTTTGACCTCGCTGCCCTTCAGGTGGTGCCTGGATTTGATCCTCATGAACACCAGGTTTTCCCGACAAATTTAAATATGCAACGAGACAGTCACGTGCTGATAAGCATTTTGCTGGTACATCAGCGTGGAGAGGAGTTGATGGCTCAGAGGCCGCTTGATATTTTGAACGAATCGCTAAATTCGCCCGTGATAGTGAAGCTCAAGGATGGAAGGGCATTTCGCGGAGAGCTCCAGGGATATGACATACACATGAACCTGGTACTGGAGAACACAGAGGAGATTGCAGAGGGCACAGCACGCAAGATCGGTGCTGTGATAGTGCGTGGGGACAACGTCGTCTACATATCGCCATGAGGTGAACCAGATGAGCAAAGGCACGCCCTCTATGGGCAAATGTCACAAGAGAACGCATGTAAGGTGCAGGAGATGCGGCAGGCTCTCATACAACTTCAACAGAAAGACATGCGTTGCTTGCGGTTTCGGCAGGTCGAAGAGGCTCAGAAGTTACAAGTGGATGCGTAAGGCTGGATACTGAGATATGCGAGATGCATGCGGGGTCGTTGGGATCTCGTTGGGGGACACGAACAAAAGCGTGGCGAAGAGGATCTACTACGCCCTGCATGCACTGCAGCACCGCGGCCAGGAGGCAGCCGGCATCTGTGTGCATGATGGGAAGTCCATCCACAGTTACCGGGGGCTGGGGCTGGTCGCGGACGTCTTCACCGATACCCAGATCAAACTTCTACCGGGGCCTGTGGGGATAGGGCATGTCCGCTATCCCACATCAGGCGCACACACGCTGGAGAACAGCCAGCCGATTCTTGTTAAATACAGGGAGAAGACCATCGCAGTAGCACACAACGGAAACCTGGTGAACTCAGAGGCGCTGAGGTCAGAGCTTGAGGGCGCGGGTGATATCTTTTCAACGACATCAGACACAGAGGTCATAGCTCACCTTCTTGTGAAAGAGATTCAGCGATACGATCTCGCAGATGCCATAAGAGCCGTAATGCGCAGGCTCGTGGGCTCCTATTCTCTGGCGATAATGTGCAATGACACTGTTATCGGACTCAGAGATCCGCTCGGGATAAAGCCGCTGTGCATCGGGGCGCTCGATGATGGATTTATGGTGGCATCTGAGAGCGTCGCCATCGATGCGCTCAACGGCAGGCTCATAAGAGATGTAGCTCCGGGCGAGATGGTCATGCTGAGAGATGGAGGGATGAAGTGCATCAGGCTCGTGAACTCTCCACGACCTGCTCACTGCATATTCGAGTATGTCTACTTCGCGAGGCCTGACAGCATCATGGATAAAAAGCTCATCTACGATGTCAGGGTGAACATAGGCTCAATCCTCGCAGATGAGCATCCAGCAGATGCGGATGTTGTCTCCCCGATTCCCGACTCCGGGATCACCATGGCTGTCGGATACCACCAGCGCTCCGGTATACGGTACAAGGAGTGCCTCATGAAGAACCGCTACGTTGGGAGGACTTTCATCATGCCAGATCAATCTATGAGAGAGGCTGCGGTGCGCATGAAGATGAACACCATCAGGCCGAACATCGAGGGGCAGCGCGTCGTTCTGGTGGACGACAGCATAGTCAGAGGCACCACGAGCCGCAGGATCGTGAAGATGGTCAAGGATGCTGGAGCGAGGAAGGTCCACGTGAGGATAGGAAGCCCGCCGATAATCGCGCCCTGCTACCTCGGGATCGATATGGCGAGCAGGGATGAGCTGATAGCAGCGCACAAGACCGTCGCAGGTGTCGAGAGTGTCATAGACGCGGACTCTCTGGGATACGTGAGCCTCGATGGATTGATAAGAGCGATAGGACTTCCAGGAGATCACTTCTGCACCGGCTGCCTCACTGGTATATACCCTTTGGATATACCTGGTGAGAGGTCCGTGAGCTCACAAAGACGGCTGACAGACTTCCCTCCCGATGATGGGGAGGATGATGAGAATGATGGCGAGGCAGAGCAGGCATGAGGGTGCCCGCTGAGTTCGCTGTGATTTTACAAACGGCTCCAGGCGGTTCATCGGACAGGGCCGGGATTTTGGGATTGGTCAATTTCTCCAGTATGCTGATGATCCCCCTCTCCGGTCTGAAGACCAGAGAGGATCCCTAAAAACATGCTTTTTTGATATAAAACAGCATCTATACAATTACTTAGCGACATGGGCAGATCGTAGAAATGGGGGTTAATAGGAATACTCCAGAGTTTATGCCCTGCCAATCTCTATCAGCCCGATGAGCGGAGCTTCCTGTATTGCGTGGCTCGAGCACAGCTCATATGATGCTATTCACTGGGACTTCAAAGTCCATCTGAGGGGTCTAACCCCTGTATTCGCCTGCCACGATCTCCCTGATCCTGGCAGCCGTCTTCGGGCCGACCTTCTCCACAGCCATCAGCTCATCTTCGCTCGCTGTCATGATTCTCTCCACAGATCCGAAGTGGCGCAGGAGGCTGCGCGCAACTGACGGCCCGACTCCTGGGAGCGCTGATATGAGGTACTCCTGCTGCTCCTTCAGCGTTCTGGAGGTCTTCCTGCCGTGCGGCTTCACATCCCTGTAGCCGGCCTCGTGCTCCCTTCTCGCCATCAGTGATATGAGGGCTGCGCTCTCCTCCATGCTGGCTGTCGGCACGATCGGGACTCCGAAATCCACTGCTATCGTGGCCAGGATACCCCTCACCGCATTCGGATGGACCTGTCGGGCGTAAAGGTTCTGGCCCTCTATGATCAGCAGCGGTCGGTCGTATGTTCTGGCCAGATCTCCTATCTGCCTGAACAGATCCCGCTCAGGATCCACGATCGAATCGATGAGATCGTCCGCTGTTTTGCGCTCTATGCCGAGCCGCTCGGAGAGGACGTAATCCCCCACCTCCAGAGACCTCAGGACTATTCTGAGACCCGACTTCTCGAGAAGCCTGGCCATATCGCGCTCACGTGGATCGATGATTATGAGAGGCAGGTCCTCATCAGGCTCGCAGATCTCAGTGATGCTGATCTGCCTCGACGCCCTCGCTGTAACGCCAGCAGAGTCAACAGGCAGGGGCTCTGCCATGCCCTGGAGCTGCCTCCTCATGGTCCGCTCCTTCCGATCGCTTATCCAGTAGTATGCCTCGTCCCTGGTTCCCTTCGCGATCAGCACGACCACCCGGCCTGCCCTTGCGCGCCCTGTTCTGCCCTTGCGCTGTATGCTTCTTATCTCAGAGGGCACGGGCTCATAGAACAGAACCATATCCGTGGACGGTATGTCTATGCCCTCCTCTCCAACAGAGGTCGCTATGAGAACATTGTACTCTCCAGCTCTGAACTTCTCCAGTATCTCCGACTGCTTCCTCTGGCTCAACCCCTCATCATTCTCCCTGCTCGCCTGGCCGACAAAACGAACGGGTTTCACCACATCAGAGGCGTTTGACTGGAGAAACCTGAGAAGCGCTGTCGCTGTGTCGCGATAGTTTGTGAACACGATTATCCTGGATTCCGGAGCTTCTTCGAGCTGATCCTCGATGATCTCCAGCGCCCTGCTGAGCTTGGGGTGTTCCAGATCCATGTCCTCCAGGAGGGAGAGAATGTGCTGTATCCTTGGATCCTCCATGAGCCTGCGGGATGCCTTCGATCCGCCTCTCGATCTCGCCTCCTGGGCCAGACGCTCCAGGTACTGTCTCAGAGCGCTCACCCCCTGCGTCTCCGCGAGCTCGACTGCGTGCTTGAGCTTCAGGATCTCCGCGAGCAGAGAGATCCCCCTGAAGACGTTCTGATTCGGCCCACGTGCGAGCGCGCTGCTGAACCGCCTCTGCAGGTCGAGAAGCTCTCCCTTTGATGTCCTGGGATCTATCCTGCACATCCCCAGGCTGTTGATCTCCTCCATCCTCTCGCTCACGAGCCTCTCGATCTCGCCACGTATCTTCTGGAGCTGCTCCGGCACCTCCACCTTTATCCACTCTATCTCCCTGTGATGGACGAAGGGGGCGACGTCGGGATCGTTCTCGCTCTTCATCTCGATGCTCTCTATCCCGAGGTTGGTGCAGATTTCAGCCACCCTCTCTGCTTCACTTCCCGGGCTTGCTGTCATGCCCAGAACAAGGGGGTCCCTGGCCTCTCTCCTGTAGCGGTCTGCTATGTATACGTAGGCGTAGTTTCCCGTCGCCCTGTGCGCCTCATCGAATATCACAAGCGATACATCCCTGAGATCCATCCTGCCTGAGAGGAGATCGTTCTCCACGACCTGAGGGGTCGAGACTGCTATCCTGCTGCTCTTCCATATCTCAGCCCTGCTGTCAGGGTCCGTCTCCCCCGTCACAGATGCGACATACTCCGGAGCTGTGAGAACTCTGCGGAGGAATGCTGCATGCTGCTCCACCAGTGGGCGCGTCGGCGCCAGGAAGAGAACCCTGCCCCTCTCGAGGCGAGCAAGCAGGACCATCAGCGCCACGATGGTCTTTCCCAGACCGGTTGGCATCACAACCAGCGTCGATCCGCGCAGCGCTCTGGCGGCCAGATCTATCTGAAAGAGCCGCTTCTCCACGGTCTCCGGTTTGAGAAGCGGATGGACCAGGTAGGACATCAGCCCTCAGTTGGGCATGTAAACGATATCATTTTTTTGGGTTACGGGTGGAAGTGTTTAGTCCCGAAACCTCTGATCTTTATACCGTCGGCGTTTGAAGGGTGTTTCAACATGGTTAACGATCCATTCGATCGAGGAATACTCTGAGGATGCATGCTGGTGGCAGTCTGGCCCAGAATGCATCTGATGGTGTTTGCAGATAGTGTTTTGAGTCGAGTGCCTCATGGTACCGGACCGTGTTGTACCTGTTCACGAAATTGTCAAAATTTTCGAACCTATTTCGATTCTTTTCGTACGTATCGTTCCATTTCGAACATGCATAACACGTTGAGCTAAATTGCCATCTCGACGGATCTCTGGATGAACGACTCTGCCATAGCAGCTTCACTTGATCAGTAACTCAAGCACGCTCACCATATTGAGCAAATACATCAGATCCTCTAACTCAGGCTCGATCTCCTTCCTCGGCCGGCCAAACTTCTTTATCGATATCAGCTCCCCCGTTCTCAGATAATGCCTCAAGACACGCTTAACCGTGGAGACGCTCACCTTCATCTCAGCTGCGATCCTTTTGTTGCTCCTGTTCTTGATCTTCTCCCGAACTTTATACCGAATCTTGCGCTCGTTCAGCTTTACCACTCTGTTACGATTTCTCACCCAGCAGGATTGGGTATATATAGTCCTTTGCGTCACTTCATGTAAATCCATTTAAAATCTAATGGATGTGTCATACTTTATAGATGATTTTATGTGACGTGCAATATTATATCAACTTATACGGAATGCTCTTATGTATTCAGCAACTTGAAGGATATGCAGGCCGGTTTCTTAATGCACTCATTCGCTCGCCACGAGCGCACAGCGTGACTGGTGCCTCTTCGGGCAAGTTATCAGATGGATAAGAGCGATACTGAATACTATAAAGTCAAGACTTTCGGGACTAAACGCACCATTTTATTGACAGCAGCCTTTTTAAACAATGACTCATCATCAGATCCGGACTATTATGTTTGAGAAGGAGATACTGAGGCTGAAGTCTGATAGAAATGCCATCATACTCGCGCACAACTACCAGCCCGGAGATGTGCAGGACATCGCCGATCTCACCGGTGACTCCCTGGAGCTCAGCAGGGCCGCAGCCACAATCGACTGCAAGGTACTCGTCTTCTGCGGCGTGGACTTCATGGCGCAGACAGCAGCCATACTCTCTCCGGAGAAGATCGTCATACATCCGGACAGGAGCGCCTGCTGCCCCATGGCACAGATGATCTCGCCTCAGGATGTGAGATCGCTGAGAGAAAGACATCCTGATGCTGCAGTGGTCTGCTACGTCAATTCCTCAGCTGATGTCAAGGCTGAGAGCGATATATGCTGCACATCCGCCAACGGCGTGCAGGTCGTTAACGCCCTCGACGCCGAAGAGATTCTGTTCATACCGGACAGGAACCTGGCGGCTTATGTCGCCAGACACACCGACAAGAGGATAATCCCCTGGAACGGATACTGCTACGTCCACGACAGATACACCGCATCTGACGTCCTGGAGGCAAGGAGAAAGCACCCGAACGCGGAGCTTCTAGTTCATCCTGAGTGCAGGCCTGAGGTCATAGATCTGGCAGATGGCGTCTACAGCACCTCGGGTATGCTGAAACACGCGAGAGCCAGCGGCGCGGAAGAGTTCATAATAGGGACAGAGGTCGGGATCCTCCACAGGCTCTGCGCCGAGAACCCCGAGAAGAGGTTCTATCCGCTCAGCACCGGCGCTGTATGCGAGGATATGAAGAAGACATCGCTGAAGAAGGTACTGCGGGCGCTTGAGACGCTCACTCCCAGGGTGGAGGTTCCACAGAGCACAGCGGTCAGGGCGAGGCGTGCGATTGAGAGGATGCTCGCCATCTGAGTATTCATAATCAAATGACTCATGTGGGGTCGTGTATTCAGATCATTGGACCCAGCAGCCGGTGGCATCGCAGGATTGCGATCTCTGGTGCCATTGTATGCAGATACCAGAATTTCCATCAGTTATCTGAACACACGACCTCATCCGGTGAACCCTCGGAGTGGCAAGCTCTGTCACTCGAACCAATGTCGACCGGCACAACATCTTCGCTCTTATCCATTTGATGACTTGCCCGAAGGAGCAGGGGTCATGCTATGCGTTCGTTTCGACAAATGAATGCTTTCACCGACCAAATTGCATGCTCTGCAAGTTGCTACGCACATAAGAGCGGACATCTTTAGGCAAGATCGCTGTCGCCGAATCACCGGGATGGCCCGGAATTTTTAGATCAATGAACTACCCAAATCTGGCTGCAAACTCCTTGGCGTAGTATGTGATTATCATATCAGCGCCCGCTCTTTTTATGGATGTCAGCGCCTCCAGCATAGCTCCATCTCGATCGATCCAGTTCCTCTCCGCGGCTGCCATGATCATGCTGTACTCCCCGCTGACCTGGTAAGCAGCAGTCGGCATCCCGAACATATCCTTAACCATCCGGAGTATGTCCAGATAGGGCATCGCGGGCTTGACCATGACCATATCAGCGCCCTCCTCGATATCGAACTGGACCTCCCAGAGAGCCTCGTTCGCGTTCGCGGGATCCATCTGGTAGCTCCTGCGATCTCCGAAGGCGAATCCGGATTCGGCTGCCTCTCTGAACGGGCCATAGAAGTATGAGGCGTACTTGGCAGCATATGAGAGGATCGCGACATCGCTGTAACCATTATCATCAAGAGCCGACCTTATCGCTCTCACCATGTGGTCCATCATCCCGCTCGGAGCGACGATGTCTGCGCCCGCCTCTGCCTGGCTCACGGCCGTTCTGCCCAGGATGGGGAGCGTCTCATCGTTAATTATCTCCTGCCCACGAACCACGCCGCAGTGGCCGTGGCTGGTGTACTCGCACAGGCAGAGATCTGTTATGACAACGAGATCTGTGGACTCCTTGATGCACCTCACGGCCCTCTGTATGACTCCATCACGATCGTAAGCGCCGGATCCGATCTCATCCTTTCTGGAGGGTATCCCGAAGAGTATCACCGCCGGGATTCCGAGATCCGCGATGCGTCCGGCCTCCTCAGCCACCGTGTTTAGGCTCTGCCGCATCTGTCCGGGCATTGAGTTTATCGGGACGGGCTCATCAATGCGCTCGTCCACGAACACCGGCATTATCAGGTCCCTCACAGAGAGCCTTGTCTCTGCGACCATATCCCTGATGCCAGGCTTCCTCAAACGCCTCATGCGTCTCAATCGGATTCCTCCTGGTTCAGCCTGAAGAGATCTGCAGCATACCTGAGCATCTCGGTGTCGCCCCTCTCAGCCGCGGCTTTCAGAGCCTTTGTCGGCTCTGCGAATATCTTGTTTACGATCGAGTGGCTCATGTCCATGAGGACCTTCTGCTCAATCTCCCCCAGAGTGTGATAGGCGCTGAGCTTGTTCATCGCCCTCCTGACCTCCTGCTCCTTTATCTTCTCAGCCTCTGAGTATATCCTCGCAAGAAGCTCCTCAGCCTCCTTCCTCTTGTACTTGGCCCTGAGAAGATCGAGCTCCTCCTCTATTATGGCCTCGACCTTCTCGATCTCCTTCATCCTCATCCGCATGTTCTCATCGCTTATCTGCTTCAGGCTGTCTATGTTGTGAAGCTCCACACCCTCTATCTCACGCACGGCCTCATCCACATCCCTGGGGTTTGCTATGTCTATGATCAGAAGCTTGCTCTTCCTGCCCTCCATCGCGCGCTCTATGTCCTCCTTGAGAAGTATGTAATGGGGCGCTGAGGTCGCGCTTATCACAACATCCGCCTCCCTTATCTTCCTCTTCATCTCCTCATAGGGCACAGCTGTGCCCCCCAGAGATGCGGCAAGGGAGAGCGCAGTGCCGAATGTGCGGTTTGTCACATAGAGAGAGCCTATGTTCTTTGAGACGAGCGCTTTTGATATCAGCTCTCCTGTCTCGCCTGCGCCTATTACCAGCACAGATTTTCCCTCCAGACTCCCGAGTATCTGCTCGGCGAGATCAACAGCTGCAGATCCAACGGAGACAGAGCGCTCGTTTATGGCGGTCTCCTTCCGGACGCGCTTCCCCACCTGGATCGCCTTCTTGAAGGCTGTGTCCAGGACCCAGCCTGTGTATCCAAGGCTCTTCGCGATCCTGTAGAGCTCCTTCATCTGGCCTAGGATCTGATCCTCCCCTATTATCATGGACTCGAGGCCTGAGGCGAGCCTGAGAAGATGGAGAAGCGACTCGTCGTGGTCGTGGATGTCTATTATCCGGGAGGAGACCCGGGCCTTCTTTGCTATCTCGAAGAGGACCTTCTCACCGCGGGGAGAGACCACGTATATCTCGACACGGTTGCACGTCTTGAGGACCGCGCACTCCTCGACGGTATCATGCGAGGAGACCCACTTCAGTAGAGCCTCGACATCGCCATGCCATGCGTTCTCGATCTCACTGATCGAGGCCTTCTTGTGGGTCACCAGCATCGAGGTTATCCTGCTCATCTGGCGTGAGATTCTCCCGGACTCTCATATAGGCCTTTTCATGGGCGCTCGAGATCTCCCCCTTCTCCAGGCATGACCACACAGAGCTGTCGGAGAGCACTGACCAGAGCAGATCACGTCTCCTGCTCTGCGGCTCCACGATCTCCTTCAGGTCTTTCCGTATCCTGCTGAGGAGCTCTGCCATAAGAGCGTACACCTCCACCTCACGCTCCAGATTCATGCGGATGTACCTCGAGAGCGCCGGTATCCCTGTTGATATCGCGAGGACCACAGACCTCTTTTTTATGATCGACGGCACCACGACCTCCCCCACCCTGTCGACGCTGTTCACGAGCGCCCCCTTCCTGCGCGCAATATCCTCCAGAGCTGCATTCAGCGCATGGTCGCTTGTTGCAGGTATGGCGATGAACGCACCCTCCAGCGCCCTCTCTGCGATGATCAGACCATCCTCTCCCATGAGATCTGCCTCCACGATCTCCAGCAGTCCATCAGATGCCATTCTGAGTATGCTCGCGGTGAAGTCCCTGCTCACAACCACAAGATCGCCCTGCAAGAAAAGCCTGGCCTTGCGCTCTGCCACTTCCCCACCGCCGAATATGACAACGCGCCTTCCCTTCAGATCTATTAAAAGAGGAACGTGGCTTCTGCTCATATCCTCGCGCTCGTCTTCTTGTACTCCCTCTCGCTGAAGAGTATTCTGTAGTCCTTCACGCCGGTGGCCTCAGATATTCTGGATGCGATCTCCTCGCACTCCTCCCTGCTTCTCGAGTGGACGACGGTGTAGAGGTTGTATGGCCACTCATCGCATGTTGCCCTCTGGTAGCAGTGGGTGACCTCCTCGAACGAAGCCATTATGCCCCCAATCCTTTCGATGTCACCCTCGACCCTCCAGACTATCATCGCGTTCGCGACTATCCCGAGCGCCCTGTGGCCTATGGTGGCCGCGAACCTCCTCACCACCCCGGATTCGCGGAGAGATCTGAGTCTTGATATCACAGTCTCCTCATCAAGCCCGAGCCTCTCCCCGAGCTCTCTGAATGGATGGGGGACAAGTGGTATCCCATCCTGCAAGGCCCTGAGCAGCGCGATATCCATCGGATCCATATCCTGGCACATGCTCCCTCCTGCCTGAGGTGAACCTCTCAGGACAGAGCAGCTGATCTCCATCCTTTATCCCTCTCGAATGGATAGCGGTCCACGCCCCTCGATGGCACGCTCTTCGGGGAGTCTCCAGGATTTCCACTCACCTGGTGATCCGACCAGTAGTTTCCGCCGATGACCGGACCCATGTCCCAGAGGTTGCTTCCGTTGTCCACGGCGTTCTGTCCGAAGATTGAACCGTTATCGATGAAGCTGTTATGGTAGATTCTGTTATCGCTGCAGTCGGTCAGGCTCAGACCGACCATGCCGTTGCCCATAAACCTGTTATCGCTTATGTTGCATCCTGAGCTGCTTCCCATTCGCATGCCGAACCTCTCGTTCATGCTTATGTTGTTGCCGATGAACTGGAATCCACGCACCCCGTTCACGAAGATCCCCTCCCTGTTCCGGAGAGCGGTATTGTCAACCGCAGATCCTCCAGAGAGCTGCTCGATCCTCATTCCTATCTCGTTGGCGCTCGCGTTGTTCATCGCGAGAACGCACTGATTTGAGCCTGCGATTGCTATGCCGTTGCTGTTTCCTGTCACCTCATTCTCATTCAATGTTGATCTGTGCGACCTCACAAGCCTTATTCCATCATCTCTGTTCGAGAGGATCCTCGAGCGACCGATCTCAGAGGAGAGGGCATCAAGCAGATGCATACCGGCAGTGCAGTTCTCTGCCCGCGAATCTGTTATCCTCGACCTCCTGTCGCCCTCCAGCCTGAATCCGCTCTCCATGCAGTCCAGCGCCGCGCTCCTTCTCACAAGGATATCCTGCGAGCGACCGAACCAGAAGCCTATCCCGCAGGCCTCCGCGGTTGTGTTCTCCACCAGACAGTCTCTCGAGTCCAGTATCGACAATCCCATCTCGCTTCTGGAGAGCACGCAGTCCAAGATTCTGGAGTCGATGACACCAACGAGCATGATGGCTGCGCTGCTGTTCGATATGCTCTGGTTTCTCACAGTGATATTCTCGCAGTCTATGAGACCTATGAACCCGCAGCTCTTATTTATGGAAACGTTGCGGGCACCGACCAGATAGAGAACCGGCCTGCCGTCTATCCTGTTCGATTCGTCAATGCTCTGGTTGAAGGAGTTGTCATCCATCCTGGCCCTCGGGTCCGATATGAGCCTGAGATCGCCCAGGTTGCCGGCCTCTATTCTCAAGTTGTATTTGTTGGAGCTCAGCAGGTTTTCCCTGAACAGGTTGCCGCCCGAGCCCTTCATAGATATCCCGTACTCGTTCTTCTCCACGATATTACCGGTTATCATGTTCCCGGATGAGGATTTCATGAGGAGACCATTGCCGTTGAGGAGAAGCCTGTTCGAGGATATGCTGTTCTTCTCAGAGTCCTCCAGATAGACCCCAGCGATCCTGTTGCTCTCGCAGGTGTTGTTTTTTATCATGTTGCTCTTCGCCGACTTCAGGCGTATGCCTATGTTCGATGAGGAGAGGTTGTTGAGAACAATGGTGTTGTTGTGTCCTGTTACATCCATCGCATTTCCCGCAGAGGTCACAGTGTTGCCGGCGATCATGGAATCGTTGCATCTCACCTCTATGCCGGCTCCCAGCGGTCCTGATATCCTGTTCTTCTCGACGATCGCGGAGCCGTTCAGCCTTATCCCGTATGCTGTGGCTGTGATGGTGTTGTTCGATATCAATCCTCTGTATGCTGCGATTCCTGTGGAGGAGTTTTTGATGTTGCAGCCGCTCACGGATGCGTATCCCTCAATCACAACTGCTGGATCCCTGCCGCTTCCGAGGATCGTCAGGTTGGATATGCTGCTCCCGTGGGAGATCATCCGGAAGACCGTACGGCCCATGCCGTCGATGGTGGCGCCGTATCCTTTTATGGATACCAGCTTGTTGATCTCAACGCTCTCCCTGTAGTATCCCTCCATGACAAGTATCTCGTCACCGTTCTGCGCATTTGCGATCGCCGCGTTCACGCTTCTGATCGCTCCGGTCTTCTGCTGGTCCACGACAAGAGTCCTGGCACTGGATGCTGATACTATTAAGACCATCAGAGACGCAATCAGTACAGCCCGCCACAGGCTCACAGGAACTCCTCCATATGCATATCAACCTGCAGGGTGATATAGTTTCGCCGGGGCTTGTCTACATATCCTCCGTCAGGATGAGATGTCTTGTTACGAAAGCTTTAAATAATATTACAAAAACGTATCCGTGGAGGCGACAGGTTTTAACAGCGGCGGGCCGGGGCAGTCCTCCACCCAACAGGCCCGCCACCTCCTTGCCAGATCACACCTTTAAGGAGGCATGCAGTGCCGCCAGACCGCTCACATACCACACATCTCACTTATGGATCCATGTGGTTGAATCGTCGGAGAGGCGAGCTCTGGCAGACCAAAGTCAACCAGCTCTGCATCCTCTGCGAGATTATCGATCCGCCGGAGCACCGGCATGTCCTCAATTTTGAGCACGCCATACAATGGTGGGTCCGTTGGGATCTTAATTCCTCACTCCCACGTACCGCAGATGCAAGGCACAAGATTTAATAGCTCTCGTGCATTTTACTCCACTGTGCGGCTGTGGTCCAGTGGTTATGACATGAGCTTCCCAAGCTCGTAACCCGGGTTCGAATCCCGGCAGCCGCACTGGCTTTACTGCACGCATCACTTTTATATTTCATATCCTCATACCAAAACCCATGGCCGTTAATCGCAGGGTGCTTTTAAAGACATCCATGGGGGATGTGGTGATCGAGCTTTACGATGACATGCCCATAACAGCGGGGAACTTTCTGAAGCTCGTTGAGCGTGGCTTCTACGATGGCGTGATATTCCACAGGGTGATTGCAGGGTTCATGGTGCAGACAGGAGACCCGACAGGCACTGGCTATGGCGGTCCTGGTTATACAATCCCTGATGAGTTCTCCAGGCACAACAGGAACGACCGCGGGACAGTGGCCATGGCGAACGCAGGACCGAACACAGGTGGCAGCCAGTTCTTCATAAACCTGGTGAACAACAACTACCTGGACAGAATGCACCCCGTCTTCGGGAAGGTCGTCGAGGGAATGGATGTGGTTGATAAAATAGGAAGCGTCAGGACCGACGCCGATGACAGACCCGTTGAGGACGTGGTGATAATATCCGCAAGGGTGCTGAGCTGATCTCCTCGCAGTGATAGATCACGCGCAGAGGAGCAGCATCTGCAGCTGGAGATCCGAGGTTCACATTCCAGACGTCTGCGACCTACTCCATGATGCAGTCAGCCAATCTACATCACGAGATGCCTCAGCTCCCAAAGCATCTTCGGGTTCAGGCGGATCAGCACCCTGAGCATGCCCCTGAGATCCATCTTGGAGACATCCTCAGACTGGATCGAGTGCATGAGATTGTTCAGGTCCTCATCGCTCAGCCTGATGAAGAACTCCTTGAGATCGAGGTGTCTGGCTATCTGCTTTCCTATGCTCTCCCGCCAGCGCTTCTCATAGGCCATGAGCCCCTCGACTCCGGTGTCACCGCTGGAGACTGCCTCAGAGACAACCTCGCCTGCAATTATCCCTGCCTCCATCGCGTTGAGTATGCCTCCTCCTGTTATCGGGTCAGACTGGCGCGCGGCATCTCCGACCAGCATTACACCATCGGCGATGGTCCTCTCGATCGGACCCGAGACCGGTACGCCGCCGACGACCATCTCCACGATCCTCGCCTCAGGCATCCTCTTCTCAACAAACCTCCTGAGGAGCTTCACGGGCGCTCCGGGCTCTGATCTCGATCCGATCACGCCAAGACCGACGTTCGCCAGGTGCTCCCCCTTCGGGAACGACCAGACGTATCCCCCGGGCGCCAGCTCATTTCCCAGGAAGAACTCGCAGTACTCGTTGTCGATGTTCTTGTCGTAGAGCAGAAACTGCGCGCAAACCTCGATGTCGCCGGGTTTGAGTGATGTGTCTATGCCGGCCCATCTCCCCACCTTCGACTCGACCCCATCCGCGCCTATGACGACATCGGCCTCTATATCGATGACCTCTCCATACCGCATGGCCCTGACGCCTTTCACAGCTCCATCCGTTCTTATCAGGTCAAGGGCCCTGGTCTTGACCATCACCTTCGCGCCTGCACGGGCTGCGTCCATCGCCAGCGCGCGGTCGAAGATCTTGCGCTCCAGCACGTACCCAACTTCATCCCCGGATTTATCCTCGGACATGACAATGCTGGAGCCATCCGGGGCGTAGAGGCGCGCCCCCTTCACCTCTGCTGCTATCCATCTCGGATCAGGTTTGATCATACTGCTAAGGCGCGACTTGCTGACCCCCTCAGCGCACCTCACCGGATCCCCGATCTCCTGCCGCTTCTCCATGAGAACGACCTTCAGGCCCCTCTCTGCAGCTGTCTTCGCAGCCATCGATCCGCCAGGGCCAGCGCCAACGACAACAACATCACACCTCATCCCTGAGCCTCCTCGAGACTGAGCGCTCCGGTTGGGCAGAGCTTGACGCACCTGCCGCACTCTATGCATCCATCAGAGACCTCAAGCCATGCCTCCACGAGCTCCAGGGCGCAGACAGGGCAGACGCCGACACATGCGCCGCAGTATCCGCAAACATATCTGTTGACAGTGATCAATCGACTCCACCCCTGCATTCAGTAGATTATCCTGAAATCATCATACCCCTTGCACTCGAGCTCCGCGATCTCCATTCCAGAGACCATCGCGCCAGATGGCCCTGATTTCATCAGGCCGAGAAGCTCGCCGACGCTCTTCCGCTCCCCCTCAAGCACAGCCTCAACGCCACCGCCGGGGAGGTTTCTTATCCAGCCCTTAACTCCAAGCGCTTTGGCGTGGGTTGTGGTGTAGTACCTATAGCCGACGCCCTGAACCCTTCCTGAGACCCTGACGCGAACGCATATGGTCATGATCTCAAACCCCGGTTACCAGATCCTCGAGCGCCTTACGCTGGTCCTTCGCCTTCACGATCCCCGAGGCCAGAAGCACGCCCACAGCACCGAGCTCAAGAGCTGCTCTGAGATCATCGCCGTGGGTGATTCCTGCGCCGCAGAGCACCCCGACATCTTTCTCTATGGCCCTGACAGCCTCGACCGAGCCCCTGACGACCTCAGGATCTGCCTTGGAGACGGGTATCCCGGAGCCTATGAGCTCTGGCGGCTCCACAGCGACATAATCCGGCTGCAGGGCTGCAGCTGCCCTTGTTGTTGCGACGTTGTTCGTGCATATTATCGACCTGAGACCCTCTGCTCGGCATGCCCTGAGAGATGCCTCGATGTCAGCAAGCCTGAGCCGGCGCTCCGAATGGTTTATGAGAGAGCCTGATGCTCCTGCCGCCTTCACGGAGGCAGCCGTGATATGCCCTGTGAAGCTGCCGAAGCCGACGCCATCGACGTGCTGCGCATAAACCGGTATGCTCACAGCGGCTGCAACCGCTCTTATATCAGCGACCTGCGGCGCAACCGCGATATCAACACCATACTCAGATGCTACGCTCTCACATATCTTTGAGAGGGCGACAGCCGAATCTCCTGTCGCCTCCCTGTAGGTCTTGAAGTTGAGAACTATCAGCGTCAAAGCCCCTCCCACCTAAACTCTGTGACCGACTGACCTGCCAGGCGTTCTGACCTCGCACAGGCCCTCGCATTTCGCTGCGTGCTCATACTCCGCGAACGATCTGGCGCTGCCTGTCTCGAGCATCATCACGGTGCCGTCTGATACCAAAGCGACAAGCGGAAGCCTGCCGCTCTCCTCCTGGTGCAGGATGTGGTAGATGAGACCCTCTGGTTTTGAGTACTCAAGCCTGATGCAGCGGAAATCCGGGTGGTCATTTAGGAAACGCTCCAGCTCTGGCGCGGCATCCCTGCATACCGGGCAGCCTTCCCGCTCCACGAAGAGCGCGACGCGGCCGTGCTTCAGGCTCTCTGCGAGGCTGAGCGCGGGCCCGTAAACCCTCTGAATCATGCGATCAAGAATCTCATCGATCTCATCGGGATCCAGACCATACTTGGCCTCGAGCTGCGCTCTGAGGTCGCGCCGGGATCGCACCAGAAAGTCCCTGATCAGGCGCTCCAGCTCCATGAGCGGGAATTTCACTTCAAGAAATAAAACTATGGTGGTGGCCCGCTCAGGCCATCACCTGCTCCTTCAGGAGATAGCGTATTAGGTCCTCGGAGAGTTTCGTCTCGCGATGCACCTTTTTCACAGTCTCATCGATGCTGTAGCCCTCAGCCATGAGCGAGGCTATTCGATCTATGACCTTCTCGCTCACGGAGTAGTACTCGTCTATGTCCTTGCGATGGCCCCAGACGTCGCCCTTGAGGATCTCTATCCCCTGAAGCTCCAGGAACTGCTGCGCTGCCTTCGACATCGTCTGATAGTAAGATGGAGGAATCTGAACTGCCTTGAGCCGCGGGCACGTCCTGACCAGGTTCATGACGTCCATGTTGGAGGCCCTGAATGCGAGATGGACGACCTGCTCGTTCCGGTTCAGGTCTGGTATCTCCTTCTTAGAGCTCACAACCCTTAATCTCATGATTAGAAACAATGATGTTAAAATATATATAGATAATGGTAATTGTAGTAGTCAAGAAACTGATATTCTATAAGTAGAAACTGAATCTGCATATATCGCACGTATTTTTGGCCTGCCAAGAATAAGTGAGAATAGATCTTAAGAGTGGTATATGACGCATCCACGCATACCATTGAGATGAGCTGAATGCTGCCTCGTGTGATCTATGGTGCATTGCCAGTGCATGCTGGTTCCCGAAACCCCGTTCGATCAAGGCCCACGACCTGCATCCGTATGATATTTGAGGCAGAAGATCACGCAAATTGTTCATCGAAGACCTCAAACGCTTTTGGCATTGTCTGAGGACGTCAAAAGCTCCCGACTGCACCCTGTGGCTTCAGCGAGCGAATCGTATCGAAGGCAGAAATCCTCGTTCTTGAGGGTCGCAGGAGCTGAAGAAGTGCGTGGAGCCGGCATTCCTGGCGAGATCCTCCGCGAATCTGAAGTCGCCTCAAAACTACAGCAGGAGTGCAGAGACGCAGTCCCCCTCCCTTCCAGAAGACCGTCCGGGAGCTGTTTCAGTGGATCATGACCTGAACTCACTGTGCAGATTCGTCTCTGGCTGGAACACAACCAAAGACCCCATCATCCCGGTACGCCTCTACGGTCGCATGCGGGTTTTGGAGAGTTCGTTCACATCCATCCAGGGATCTCCCTTCCCGGAATCCTCCGCAAAAGTTCGTGTGCTCGATCCATTCAACGCATCTCAGGAATCGCCGATCAACGGCAGGATACCTCATAAACCCTGTGGCTCACATGCTGTTGATCTGATGAGAGCACACGAACCCGCAAAACACTCAAACGATATTAATATATCCTCTATCGCAATATCTCTCCAGAAAATGTATGACTGAATAAAAAAAGAAATTCTTCGAGAGGGTGGTGATAATAATATGAAAAACAAAATATTGCTTACTTTCTGCGTGGCAGTCCTGATCGGCCTTTTATGCGTCAGCGCGCAGCGGAACATAATGATGCCGGGCAGCTTTGGTCCTGGTGTATCCGACCTGCAGAGCATGGTGGGAGGATCTGGCGCAGCCGGCACAGGCGGGCCGTCGGAGGCTGTGCTCTTCGCGGAGGCGAACCAGAGGGGCGCCCACAAGCACATATTCGAGCTTGATTCCGATGTCGGAGCGGACAGCGCATTCAACGCGACGCCCAGATCGATGGTCGTGCTGAGTGGCGTCTGGCGTCTTTACAGAGAGCCGAACTTCCAGAGCCCGTATGACATGGAGTTCGGGCCCGGCATCTACCCCTCGATCCTGGAATACGGCATAAACGCGATCGGATCCATGAAGAGGCTGCGCTAATCGACATCGCTCGTCTCAAACAGGTACGCCCCTATTGCCATGGTCGCTGCGCAGCACCCTGCGAGGAGGAGCGTATCAATAACGATGGGAAGCGAGTTCGCGCCAACGAGGCAGCCTCTCAGCGCATCAACCCCATACGTCAGTGGATCGATGTAGGAGAGGACCCTGACCGGCTCTGGCAGGTTCTGCACAGGGAAGAGCGCCCCTGATAGCAGGAATACCGGGAAGATCATGAAGTTCATTATCAGGCCGAATCCGGACATGTCCTTCATCCTGGATGCGAATGCTAGACCTACTCCTATGAACGTCGCGGATATGAGGACCATGAGCGCAACTGAGAGAATCAGTCCTGTTGGCCCCTTTATTTTCACGCCCATCGCTATACCGGGTATCAGTATTATGATGCCCTGGAGCACGGCCTGGGTCACGCCCCCTGCAGTTCTTCCCAGCACTATCGACAGCCTCGTCACCGGCGCGACCATTATCTCCCTGAGAAAGCCGAACTCCCTGTCCCAGAGAACCGACATCCCCGCGAACGTTGAGCTGAAGAGCAGTGTCATGCCTATTATCCCTGGTGCGAGATAGTTGATGTAGTCCACACCTGCGGGAACCCGGGATGCCATGCCGCTGAAGCCTGTTCCCAGAAACGCCAGGAAGAAGAACGGCGGGGCTATTGATCCCACAACCCTGGATTTGAGCCTGAAGAACCGTATCATCTCCCTCAGCCAGAGGCTGTATATCGCGTACGGATCGAACGCTCTCATGCTACCTCCTCATCAAAGCTCTTACAAGATCGCCCTTTCCGGTCTCGTCCCTCATGCTCCTGCCTGTGTACCTGAGGAAGACATCCTCCAGGGTCGGCTCGTGGACGCTAACGGATTTTATCCGCACGCCAGCGCGGCACGCGGCCAGCACGACCTCCGGGATCCTCGACTGGGCCGAATCCACACTCAGCCTGACGTATCCGTTGCTCGCGTCGAATGAGCGAACCCACTCGAGCCCCATCAGGACATCGCGGAGCCGCTCCAGACCATCCCTCACCTCCAGGGTCAGGGTATCGGTGCCGATCATGCTCTTCAGGGACATTGGGGTGTCGAGAGCCACAATCCCGCCATGGTCGATTATTGCAACCCGATTGCAGAGGTTGTCTGCCTCCTCCATGTAGTGTGTTGTGATCACAACAGTGACATCCTCCTCCCCGTTCATCTTCCTGATGTAATCCCAGATGTACCGCCTGGTCTGGGTGTCCAGGCCAAGCGTCGGCTCATCCAGAAAGAGAACATGCGGCCTGTGCATCAGCCCTCTGGCTATCTCCAGCCTTCTGCGCATGCCGCCCGAGAACTCCTCGAGGAGCACATCCGCCTTGTCGGAGAGCTCCACAAGCTCCAGAACCTCCGCGATCCTTCTCTTCCTCATCGCTCCCGGCATTCCATACATCCTGCCGTGGAAATCCAGGTTCTCCCTCGCTGTGAGCTTCCCATCGACGCTCGGATCCTGGAAGACCACGCCGATGCAGCTTCTCACCGCATCCCTCTCGCGCACGATGTGGTGGCCCCAGACATACGCCTCTCCCTCAGTTGGCCTGAGCATGGTGGTCAGCATCTTGATTATCGTGCTCTTTCCCGCGCCGTTCGGGCCCAGCAGGCCGAAGATCTCTCCCCGTCTCACGGAGAGGTTCACGTCATCGACAGCTACAAGGCCATCAAACCTCTTCACAAGTCCTCTGGTCTCTATGGCATGCTCCATGGAACCGGCGCAGTCTAATGATGGGCTGCGCCATCATCACCTCCATCAACCAGTATGCCGCATCTTTTAAGAAGATGTGCCTCAGCCGTAGCGACCACCGGTGCAACGCGCCAGTCATCGCGCATCACCTATCGGCCGGCGGGCCCCGATGAGCTGCTTGGAGGACACCTCTATATCTGCAAATCTCCTGAAGAGATGGGGAATATGATAAAGGAATGCACATGCATAAGAGTTGACAGCCTGAGCCACTCAGTGGTGCGGGATGCGGTCGCTGAGGAGATCCAGATCGAGCTGTGTGTAAATGGAGATATGCTTGGGATAGTATCGCTGAGCCCATGCCAAATCAGAGAGTTCATCGCCGGCCACCTTCTATCGGAGGGCCACGTTGGGGTGCTGGAGGAGATCGCTGATATGCACATTGAGGGTCGCAGGGCAAATGTGACCCTTCGCAGAGCGATGGAGCAGAAGTGCAAAGAGCATGCAGAAAAGACTGAATGGTTTTCGGTGGGCAGAGATGCCATATTCCGCGCGATGCGCATGCTTCTCGACTCAGATGCTCACAGGATCACCGGTGGCTTCCACCGCGCTGGGGTCTTCGCGGAGGATGGCACGGCATGGATGGCCGAGGATATAGGAAGGCATAACGCGATGGACAAGGCCATAGGCCACTGCCTGCTCGAGCGCATCGATCTCTCGAGAGTGTTCGTCCTGCTGACAAGCCGCATCTCCTCAGGACTGGCTCTGAAGTGCTCGCGCGCAGGGATCCCGATCCTCGCATCCAGGGGCGCGCCGACCAGTCTTGCCATTGAGATGGCAAATGCTGCGGGGATCACACTCATAGGATTTGTCCGCGGGGAGAGGATGAACATCTACACCCATCCGGAAAGGATGGCGGATCTGACGCTCACCGCAAAGTGATAATATGGCCCCTAAACTTCGAATGCCCCGCGGATGTTCCAAGGGTGCGACGCTGAAATTCAACAAGGCGATTGATTTTGCGCTGCTGGTGGCGTGAGAGCGGCAGCCAGATCTACCTGGCGGCCTTTGCCACACGCTCTATGCTGTCCTTCCTGCTGACAGCGAAGCTCTTCACGTCGTAGTTTGCAGCAGCTATTATCTCGTCTGCCAGGCAGCTCTGAATGGAGCGCTTGCTCTTGAATGATGCCTGCCATGCGCCCTTTGCTATGAGCATCAGCGCGGTATCGACACGTCTCTGAGGTGCGGTATCCACTGCCTTTGGAACAGTGATTCCGCCGTACTTGAGCCTGACGACCTCCTCACGCGGTCCAGCGTTTGAGATCGCCCTGACCAGGACGGAGAGCGGGTTCTCCTTCGTCCGCGAATGGATTATATCGAAGGCCTCCTCGACTATCCTGTATGCGGTCTGCTTCTGGCCCGTGTTCTTCTCCTTCCTCATCATCTTGTTGATCAGACGCTCGACCACATGAAGCTCGGACTTCTTGAACTGCTGCTTCGCATGCCTGCCGCCGGTGTGCATCACAGCCCTCGGCTTCAGGTTGATGTAGCCCTTCACGCTCAGATCCGGGATCTCCACCTCAGATGCATCCCATTTGCCAAATACCTTCACAAGATCACCTTACCGGCTTCTCCTTGCGGCCCGAGACCATCTCCTCGAGAGAGACATTGTTCACAGCGACGACCTTGAACCTCACGCCAGGTATGTCGCCCATCGACCTCCCCATTCTTCCGCCGATCCTCTCGACGATGACCTCGTCGTGCTCGTCTATGAACCCTATGGCACCATCGCCGGGGCAGAATGCCGTGACCTGCCTGCCGTTCTTTATCAGCTGTATCCTGACGCACTTGCGTATGGCTGAGTTCGGCTGCTTCGCCTCGACGCCCACCTTCTCCAGAACGATGCCCCTTGCCCTGGGGGCCCCGCCCAGAGGATCTGCCTTGACCTTGAGGCCGAGAGCCCGCCTGCAGTAATGTGGATCGCTCCACCTCAGCTTCTTCCAGTCATCTTCCATCTTCCTGGCCGCATTGATTCCCATTCCCATTTAATCACCGTTGATCGTGAATTTATGATAGCGCTCTTTCAGGGCGTTGTGCCGCTCACTGTATGATTATATCATCAACGCCATGATGCCTCTGTGCCAGCATCTTGGCTTTAAGTATGTTTCGGCCGTCCCGCCCTATGGCAATACCCTTGTCCTTGTTGGCTACCTCTACATAAGCCAATCGCTTGTTGTTCTTGTTGACCACCATGATGTTCTTGACATCCGCCGGCTGGAAGAGGTTCTGCAGGAACTCCTTTACATCATCGCTGTACTCGACTATCTCTATCTGTTTTCCAATGGACTTCTTGACGCGGTTTATGTTGCTCCCCTTTCTGCCGATCGCGGCTCCCATATCGCCCTTCTGTATGACGAAGATTATTCTGTCGTTCTCCTCGTCAACGATGCAGTCCCTTGCCATACCGCCAGTGAGGCTCTCAAAGAGCGCTATGTATCTGATCCCCTCTGTGGTGAGCTTGAACTCACTCATTCGCAACACCCCGGATCTCCCGCAGCAGCGCCATGATCTCAGAGTCCCCGGGCTCGATCACAGCCAGGGCGGCTACCGGGAATGGCTTTCCACATGCTGCGCCCAGATCCCTTCCAGAGCTCTGGTATGCATACACCGGAACCTCAAGGCTGCGAAGCTTCTGGCGCACGTGCTCCGGGCAGTCCGAAGCGTATATTATGAGCTTTGCGTCTCCCCTGATACCGTGCTCCAGGGATCTGTTGGAGCCGAGCACAACTTTACCGGTTCTTATGGAACTCCTGAGTGCTCTATCGATATTTATCATCGAACTACCTCATCAATCCTTTTTGCTACCAGCTGGACATCTCCGGTTCCGAGCTGGATCGGCTGGCCGACTATGACGTTCTCGGTGACGCCCTTGAGGTCATCCACATCACCGCGGATCGCGGCATCGAGTATGTGGTTCACGGTGACCTCAAAGGCAGCGCGAGCGAGGACGCTCGCCTTCTCTCCTGATACGCCGTGTCTGCCGATCTGCTTCACATCGCCGTCACAGGTCATGATATCGGCAACAAGCATGATGTGCCTGACATCGACCTGCAGGCCCTGCTCGCGGAGGGTCTCGGTAGCCTCGTTGATTATAGCATTGCGAGCTGCCTCTATTCCGAGGACCTCGCATATCTCATTAATGTTGTTCGTCTTGGTCCTGGTGGGATCGACGCCCTCGAACTCCAGGACCTCCTTGAGGGAGGAGCCCTCCGTGTAGAGGACGTACTCGTCTCCCTCCTTCCGTATGACCACGCGCTTTATACCATCGACGCCCTTCAGCGTGACCTTCTTTATGCGCTCCACCAGCTGCAGGAGCTCCCTGTAAGATGGCTCCTCAGGCGCCATTATGATGGTGTTTCCCCTCTGATCAACAGCCAGACCAGTGGCCACCCCCAGCTTCTCCGCCACCTCCTCGGCCGTGATCTTCCGCTGTGCCATGGCGTCCTCATTGAGCTCTATGACCACGTTCATCTCCGCGAGATCTGTGGCTATCGAGCCCAGATGCAGGATCGATGTGGCCTCGATCGCCCATGCGACCTCCCTCGCCATGTCGCGATCAGAGGCGTACTCTGGGAGCAGCCGTATGGTCATCGTCGGCGTCGATGGGATCTTGCGTGCGTCGACGATCTCTATCAGCCTCGGAAGACCGAGGGTGACGTTGATCTCCGCAACGCCTGCGTAGTGGAACGTGCGCATCGTCATCTGCGTGCCTGGCTCGCCGATCGACTGGGCCGCGACGACGCCCACGGCCTCGCATGGCTCGACCCTCGCATGTTCGTAATCCTCGACGACCTCTCTGATGATCGTCTCGAACTGCTCATCGGTCACGCTCTCAGCCTCTTCCAGGCCGTTTATCAGGGCTTCCTTGAGGCTGATCGGCAGATCGAGCTCTTCTATCCTTTTACGCCATGCATCTGGCAGCTTCATGCGTTCTCACCTGCGAGGACCTTTCTGATTATCCGATGCACGTTATCGGGGCTGGCATAGTCCCTTCTTGACGGATCGACCCCGTCCTCCCCGTACTTGAACTGGACGATCATGCCGCGGGTCTCCCTGACGGTGCCGTCATAGTTCACCTCCAGATCCTGGAGTGCGTTTACCAGGCGCCTCTGGAGGTAGCCGCTCTGGGAGGTCCTT
Source organism: Methanothrix sp. (assembly GCA_029907715.1). Classification (NCBI taxonomy): domain Archaea; kingdom Methanobacteriati; phylum Methanobacteriota; class Methanomicrobia; order Methanotrichales; family Methanotrichaceae; genus Methanothrix; species Methanothrix sp. The sequence goes on along the minus strand of JARYLI010000005.1, from coordinate 105,226 downwards.
ATTGCAGTATCCACAAGACCCTCCCTGCCGCCTATCGCGTGGAAGAAGAACTCCGTCGGCGATAGACCCTTCTTGTAGCTCGACTCGACGAAGCCGTGGGCCTCTGCGCCCAGATCTCCGCGCTTGAAGTGCGGAAGGGTTCTGTCCGTGTAGCCGCGCTTTATCCTCTCGCCCCTGACAGACTGCTGTCCAACACATGCTGCCATCTGTGTTAGGTTCAGCATCGAGCCGCGGGCTCCGGAGACCGCCATGACCACGCCGCTGTTATCCAGTCCAAGGTAACGGCCCGCTATCTGACCTGCAGAATCCCTCGCCTTGCCCAGCGTCTGCATTATGCGCATCTCCAGGGTCTCCTCGAGCGTGCGTCCTGGAAGCGGTTCAAGCTCTCCCGCCCTGTATGCCTCTATGAGCTTCTGAACGTTCTCCTTCGCGGATCTTGTGACGTCCTGGATCTGCTCTGCAGCCTCCCTGGGCACATCCTCGTCGCTGATGCCGAAGCTGAAGCCAGCGAGCATGATCCCACGGAGCGCCAGAAGTGTCATCCTGTCCAGGAACTGGCTTGCAACCCCGGGGTCGTACTCCTTTATTATGCGATCGATCACCTTCCCCTTGAAGGCACCTACAGCCTCTGCATCGATCGTCCCCTTTAGAAGAACGCCGTTACGTATCACCACGTAGGCATCGTTCTCGCAATCCTCGCCCTTGCAGACAGGACAGTTGCTGCAGAAGTCAGCCTTGAACGTGAGGTTCAGCCCCTTCGGCAGTATCAGGCTGAATATCTGCTTTCCTGTCCAGTACGGATCGCCGTTCTCGTCATATCCTGCAGGCTCAGGGATGTCGCTTATATCAAGCTTCTTGAGAACCTCCATGAGTCTGTCCTTATTGAGCCTGCGCTCCTTGTGGGTGAGCAGGAAGCTTCCCGTGACGTAATCGTGTATCCCGCCTATGATCGGGCCGCCGAATCTGGGTGAGAGGATGTTCTCCTGAACCCTCATCAGGATCTCGGCCTCTGCCCTTGCCTCCTCGGTCTGCGGCACGTGCAGATTCATCTCGTCTCCATCGAAATCTGCGTTGTACGGCGGGCATACCGCTGGGTTCAGCCTGAAGGTCTTGTACGGCATGACCTTGACCCTGTGCGCCATTATCGACATCCTGTGGAGCGAGGGCTGCCGGTTGAAGAGAACTATGTCGCCATCTGCAAGCTGCCTGTCCACCTTCCAGCCGACCTCGAGCTGCTGCGCGACCTCCTGGCAGTTCCTCTCGGTGACCTTCACCCTCCTTCCATCGGCGCGTGTCACGTAATTGACGCCTGGATGGTTATCGGGCCCCCTCATCACGTACTTCCTGACGACCTCGATGTTTCTGGGGTTGACCATTATCGGAACCGTGAGCTCCTTTGCAACCTCAATCGGAACCCCCACCTCGTTGATCGAGAGATTTGGATCGGGGGAGATCACTGTTCGCGCGCTGAAGTTGACACGCTTTCCGGAGAGCGAGCCTCTGAACCTGCCCTCCTTGCCCTTCAGCCTCTGGGACAGCGTCTTGAGGGGCCTGCCGCTTCTGTGCCTGGCCGGAGGCACCCCTGAGACCGTGTTATCCAGGAAGGTCGTGACATGATACTGGAGAAGCTCCCAGAGGTCCTCGATGATCAGCTGCGGCGCACCTGCCTCGCGGTTCTCCTGGAATCGCTGGTTTATTCTTATTATATCAACGAGCTTGTGCGTCAGGTCATCCTCGCTCCTCTGTCCGCTCTCAAGCGTTATCGATGGGCGCATCGTGACAGGGGGCACAGGCAGCACTGTGAGAATCGTCCACTCGGGCCTCGCAGTCTCCGGGTTCATCCCCATGACCATTATGTCCTCGTCTGAGATCCTCTCGAACCTGTCTCGTATATCAGAGGGCGTGAGCTTGTGTCCGTCCTCTATATACGATAGCGGCCGCTCGAACTTGATCTCCTTCTGGGGGGCGCCGCAGTACGGGCATACCTTGTGTTTCCTTGCCTCTGAGAAGACCCTGTTAACCACGTCCTCTGTGGGCTGCCCGAGATCCTCAAGTGTTCTTATCTGTCTGAGAAACTCCTTCTTCTCCGGCTCGGAGAGCATCAACTTTGAGCACTCCCTGCATATCGCTCTCAGTATCTTCCTTATGAGCTTCGCGAAGCCGACGTGTATCACCGGAGCCACCAGATCGATGTGCCCGAAGTGCCCGGGGCACTCCCCTGGCCTGCCTCCGCATGTTCTGCAGCGAAGACCTGGATCTATGACACCGAGTCTGGGATCCATCAGACCCATCTCTATGGGGAAACCATCATCATCATAGGTATCGGCCGTGATCACCTTGACGACGCTCATCTTCCTGAACTCCTGCGGAGATATCAGGCCGAACCTGATCTTTCCGATTCTCTTTGGGACTGTCATTCCATCACCTAAACTGCATCCTCAAGCATGAGGCGCGGTGCCACGCCCAGCGATTTTATCTCGTCAAGCAGAAGCTTGAACGCATAGCTCATCTCCACAGGGTATATGTCAGAGTCCGTGCCGCATACCGGGCAGAGGTCCACGTTTCTTCTCCGGTCATGAACCGCTATGACTCCACACTTGCTGCACACGAGCTCCGTTACTTTATCTGACTCCTCAACGAGCCTCTCCTTCAGCGCAAGAGCAGCGCCATGGGCTATGAGCACATCGCGCTCCATCTCTCCGAACCTGAGTCCGCCCTCTCTCGCCCTGCCCTCTGTTGGCTGCCTGGTGAGCACCTGCACAGGGCCGCGCGATCTTGCATGCATCTTTCCGGTGACCATGTGGTATAGCTTCTGGTACAGGATCACCCCGACAAATATGTCGGCCTGTATCCTCTCGCCAGTCGCTCCATCGTAAAGGACCTCCTTGCCTGTGTGGGCGAATCCGAGCCTTGTCAGGGCGCTCCTGAGATCATCCTCTTTCTCGCCCAGGAATGCTGTCGCATCTATGAACCGCCCCTCAAGAGAACCGACCTTTCCGCCAATCATCTCGAGGACGTGCCCAACTGTCATCCTCGAGGGGATAGCGTGCGGGTTGAGAAGAAGATCTGGGACCATGCCGCTCTCGCTGAAGGGCATGTCCTCCTGAGGAAGAAGGAGACCTACAACCCCCTTCTGGCCGTGGCGTGATGCGAACTTATCTCCGAGCTCAGGGACCCTCTGGTCGCGGGTCTTGACCTTGGCGAGCCTGTTGCCGTTCTGAGACTCTGTGAGAATCACCAGATCGACAACGCCCTTCTCGTTGGACCTCATCGTTACAGAGGTCTCGCGCCTCTGCTGCGGGCTGATACCGAACTCCGTCGGCTCCTCCAGGAACCTCGGAGGGCTGGTCTTGCCTATGAGCACATCATTGGGGCCGACATCCGCGTTGGGATTCACCAGACCATCGGCATCGAGCTGGCCGTATGTCTCAGAGCCACGTGCGCCCCTGACCTCAAGATCGGGGATCTCGAACTTGTCCTCCTGACCGCCGGGGTATTTCCTCTCCTCAGCCTCTGAGACCCTGAAAAAGTGAGACCTGGCAAGCCCGCGCTCGACAGCGCTTTTGTTCATCACCAGAGCGTCCTCGATGTTGTAGCCCTCGTATGCGAGAACCGCCACGACGAAGTTCTGGCCTGCGGGCCTTTTATCGAAGCCGATAGCACTGGCGGTTCTGGTGCTCACAATGGGCTGCTGCGGGTAATGGAGGTAGTGGCCCCTTGTGTCAGGCCTCAGGCGGAAGTTCGCCATCGGGAGACCGAGACACTGCTTGATCATGCCAGCGCCCATGGTGTTCCTCGGGCTTGCGTTGTGCTCCGGGTACGGGACCAGTGCTGTGCATATCCCCAGGATCAGGGATGGATCGACCTCGAGATGCGTGTGCTCCTCTGTGAGATCCTTCTCCCAGATCGCTATGTAGGCATTCTCCTCCTCCTCGGCATCGAGATACTCAATCTTCCCCTCAAGAACCAGATCATCGAAGGTCGCCTCTCCCCTCTCCAGTCTCCGGATATCCTCTTCAGTGACAAGTGGCCGTCCGTTCTCCACGATGATCAGAGGCCTTCTCGCCCTTCCAGAGTCGGTGTTGATCACAATCTCGTTTGTCCTGTCGTAGTATGCGACATTGATCTGGTTGCTTATCACTCCAGATCTTCTCAGACGCCTTATCTCGGCCACGAGCTTCTCCGGCTCAGGATGATGCCCGACAATCTCCCCATTTATGAAGACCCTGGCCTCAGCCACCATAACCACCTACCGGTCTCACACCGAGATTGATCAGCATGGTCTTGACCCCCTCATAGTCCTCAACGCCCTTTGACAGTTCCACACCCTGTGCGAAGTTCTTGACCAGACCGCAGTTCGGGCCCTCCGGGGTCTCGCTCGGACATATTCTGCCCCACTGTGTCGCATGTAGATCCCTGGCCTCGAAGTGCGGCTGCGATCTCGAGAGCGGCGATATGACCCTCCTGAGATGGCTCAGGCTCGCCATGTAATCCGTTCTATCCAAAAGCTGTGAGACGCCCGTTCTGCCACCAACCCAGTTGCCTGTTGCAAGAGGATGAATCATTCTCTCCGTCAGAACATCCGCTCTCACTGTGGTGATGACATTCAGCTCCCTGTTCCTCATGCTGGCGCGCTCGAGCTGGTACTTGATATCTCTGGTGAGCCTGTTGAAGGCGACCCTGAAGAGATCCTCCATCAGATCCCCTGAGAGCTTCAGTCTCTTATTTGCATAATGATCCTTGTCGTCCTCCCCTCTCTTTCCGAGCGCGAGCTCGAAACACGCCTCGGCCATCCTCGAGAGGAAGAGTGCCTTGGCGTACCTGTCCCTCTCCTCGACGCCTATGTGCGGAAGCAGGTACCTGTCCAGGACATACGCTGCGCGCTTCTTCTGGTACTCCTTCGCCTGGCCGGCCGCGACTCTGTTGCCTATCTTCTCCAGAGCCTCTTCTGTCGTAGAGACCTCAGCCTCCTCGAGGTTCTCGAGCATGAACTTCATGATCTCCGGGTTATCGGATACTGCCTTCACTATATCCATATCAGTCTCAAGTCCCAGGGCTCTGACAAGGGTCACGAAGTTTATTCTTCCAGCGACAGATGGGAATGAGACCTCCAGTATCGATCGCTTGCCGCGCTCCACTATGACAAGAGACCTGTAGCCCTGCCTCTGGCTGAAGACCTTCGCGACCTCTATGAACTCGTCGTACCTCTGGTTGTACTCGACGAGTATCTTGTTGGGCGCCAGATCCTCAAGCGTCATTATAACGCGCTCGGATCCGTTAACTATGAAGTATCCTCCGGGATCGAGGGGGTCCTCTCCGTAGGAGATCATCTCCTCCTCGCTCATTCCGCAGAGGTTGCAGACCTTGGACATCACCATGATCGGTAGCATGCCGATCATCGCCTCGACCGGCTCCTTCTCCTCGCCCTTGTCGACTATGGACATCTCGAGCTTTATGGGCGATGCGTATGTCAGGTTCCTCAGACGCGCATCGTTCGGGTAGAGCCTCTCGACAGATCCATCCGCCTCCATGACCACAGGCCGCTCCACCCGGATCTTGCCGAGCTTGACGTATGTGTTCTCGATGTTCGTCTCGATTATCCTGACCTCGTCTATCACCTTCTGCAGACCTCTGTCTATGAATTCGTTGAACGAGTTTATGTGGTGATGCACCAGCTTGTCCTTGGTAAAATAGGCCCTGTAAAGAACGCTTCTGTCCAGCAAATCTTAAATCACCCTCTTCAATCGATAACGAGCCTGTAAAATATCGACTCCTTTGCCGTGGGGCTCTTCCGCTTTATCTTTATTATATCCCCTACCCGGGCGCCTATCTCCCTGGCCACCGGATCCGTGACATGGATCTTCGGCAGGTGGCGCGCCTCTACACCGTACTGCATCAGGACCTGCTGAGCCTCCTCTGGAGTGAGGAGGATGTGTTCCGGTACCAGCTCATGATCCTGTACGGCAAACCGCTTCATCTGATCTCCTCCCAGAAAAGCTACATACGGGCTCGGGGGGATTTGAACCCTCGGCCACCTGGTATCTCCATAAAATTTAAAAGCCAGGCGCTCTGCCTAACTGAGCTACGAGCCCCCATGAGCATACGAGCCCACGAACCGCGAATGTTGAGCTGCACTGCCCCCATGTTTAAAGAAACATGCATAAAGCTTTTTCCCTTTTATAAGCTCCTGACAAGCCTGGCTATCTCATCCCCCACCTCGGATGTGGTGGAGCTGCCGCCGAGGTCGTAGGTTCTGACCCTCCCCTCACGCAGGTTGAGCTCTATTGCTTTCACTATATCTCTGGCCGCCTCCCTCTCGCCCAGGTGCTCAAGGAGCATCGCGCCTGCCCATATCGTTGCGATCGGGTTGATCTTGTTCATGCCCCTGTACTTCGGAGCGCTGCCGTGGATCGGCTCGAACATGCTCGTCCCCTCCGGATTCAGGTTTGCACCCGGCGCAAGCCCCAGGCCGCCCTGTATCATCGCTCCGAGGTCTGTGATGATATCCCCAAACATGTTGGGCGCGACAACGACATCAAACCATTCCGGGTTCTTGACGAACCACATCGTTATTGCATCAACGAAGTTGAAGTCTGTGGTGACCTCAGGGTATCCCTTTCTCACATCCTCGAAGATCTCGCGCCAGAAGCCATAGATATCGCTCAGAACGTTCGCCTTGTCGACGCTTGAGACGTGCTTTCTTCTCTGCATCGCAAGTTCAAATGCGTATCTGATAACCCTGGTGCATCCCTCCCTGGATACCATTCCTATCTGGTACGCGATCTCATCGCTGTCAGAATCTATATCGAGGCCGAACTTCACTTTGTAAAGGGCTCTTTTCACCTCGAGATCTGCGTGGCTCCTCCCGGATCTGGCCCTTCCGCCCTGACCTATGTAGAAGTCCTCTGTGTTCTCCCTGACCACCACAAAATCTATGTCCCTTGGGCCCTTCTCCTTGAGCGGTGTCCATACCCCCTCCAGGAGCTTGACGGGCCTGAGGTTTATGTACTGGTCAAAGTAGAACCTCATCGCCAGGAGGATACCCTTCTCAAGAACCCCTGGCTTCACTCTGGGATCTCCTATGGCCCCGAGGTATATCGCTCTATAACGCCCCAGCTCTTTCAGCGTCTCCTCGCTAACGAGCTCCCCTGTCCTTAGGTAGTGATCCGCGCCAAGTGGATACTCGATCCACTCGATGCCGAAGCCGTGCCTGTCTGCAGCAGCCTCCAGCACCTTCTTGCCCTCTGCTATGATCTCCGGCCCTATGCCATCGCCCGGTATGACAGGTACCTTGTAATTCATGCTCTCACCACCTGTCTCTTCGTGTAGTTCAAAAGGCCTCCCGATCTCACTATCTCCTGCAGAAACGGGGGCAGCGGTGTTGTTGGGTAAGACTCCTTCTTGGAGATGTTCTGTACGATGCCCTTCGAGATATCCACCATCACAGAGTCGCCATCATCTATTTTCTCCGCATCCGCGCAGATGAGCAGAGGCAACCCTATGTTTATTGAGTTCCTGAAGAAGATCCTCGCAAAGGACCTTGCAACGACCGCCTCCACTCCGGCCGCCTTGATTGCAAGCGGAGCATGCTCTCTGGATGAACCGCACCCGAAGTTGGTTCCGGCGACTATGATGTCTCCAGGTCGAACGCTCTCCGCGAACTCAGGCCTGATCCCCTCAAAGAGGTGCTTGGCCAGCTCATCCGGATCATTTATCACAAGATACCGCCCAGGGATGATAACATCCGTGTCGATATCGTTTCCGAACTTCCAGGCTCGTGCCAAAATACCCATCTCCAACAGGTGGACTATCTACCAATAACAAAGCAGTATATTAAACTGATGGAGGCTGGGTGGCGTTGTTTAGTCCCGAAAGTCTTGACTTTATATACCCAATCCTGCTGGGTGAGAAATCGTAACAGGGTAGTAAAGCCGAACGAACGCAAGATTCGGTATATACTTCGAGAGAAGATCAAGAACAGGAGCAACAAAAGGATCGCAGCTGAGATGAAGGTGAGCGTCTCCACGGTTAAGCGTGTCTTGAGGCATTATCTGAGAACGGGGGAGCTGATATCGATAAAGAAGTTCGGCCGGCCGAGGTAGGAGATCGATCCTGAGTTAGAGGATCTGATATTCGAAGTCCACAAAGAGCAAATTTTGGGTGCAAGACGTCTTGAGCAGATAATCGAGTTCATGGTATCCATATTCCACACAACACGATCCACCGAGTCCTTCTGAAGCACAACCTGGCGCATCCTACACCGAACAAGAAGCGTCGGAGGAAGCCATGGATCAGGTACGAGCGAAAAGACAGTTTGACTGTGGTGCATATCGATTGGCATGACAGTGATGCAATCCCTGGGAAGAAGCTGCGCTCTTCTGGACGACAGTTCGAGGTTTATCCTTGCTGGAATAGACGAATCAGGAGACTGCAGATCACAGTATCGGGCTTGTACGGAGTTTAATCGCTGAATACGGAAACGTGCGCATGGTGGAACAGATCATAACCGACCACGTTAGCCAGTTCCACACCAGTAAGGAAAAAATGGACGCTCATCACCTCATAACAACTTATTTATTCTTGATTGACAATGTAAGTTCGCTCTTATCCATTTGATGACTTGCCCAAAGGAGCAGGGGTCATGCTATGCGTTCGTTTCGACGAATGAATGCTTTCATCGACCACATTGCATGCTCTGCAAGTTGCTACGCACATAAGAGCGGTAATGTTATTCGGACAGGACGAGCTCGTGGTCATTTCCAAAAAGCTATTTAATACCTTCAGGGGAGATTGTGCACCCCATGGGACACGTGCTCTTCAGCCCGCTGAACTGGGGCCTTGGACATGCATCTCGCGATATTCCGATAATCAGGGAACTTCTTGCGCGTGGACATGATGTGACTGTGGCATCGAGCGGAAATGCGCTGGAGCTTCTGCGAAAGGAGTTTCCTGAGTGCAGGTTTGTGGTATTCGAGGACTACCCTGTGCCATACAGCTCGACAAGATTCTTCCTTCCCAAGTTCACCGCCTACCTCCCGATAATGATGAAGGCTCTGGCAGACGAGCGCAGAAACCTGGCGCGGATACTATCGAGGGACAGATACGACCTGATCATAAGCGACAACCGCATGGGTGTTTACTCGAAGGATATACCATCATTCTTCATAACCCACCAGCTCAGGTTCAGTGTTCCCTTCTTCCTGTGGCCCGTGGAGCTTGCAACGCTCTATGTTAACGGATACTTTCACAAGAAGTTCACAGGCATCATAGTCCCGGATAATCCCCCGGGACCGAACGCCATCAGCGGAAAGCTCTCACGCTCCAGCTTCAGGGTCACAAACATCAGAACTTTCTACTCGGGCATCCTCTGCAGCACAAAAAAGATGGATGTGCAAGAGGATCTGGACTTTCTTGTTATAATCTCTGGCCCCGAGCCGCAGCGGACGAAGCTCGAGGAGATCATGCTCTCCCGCATAACCGAGCTTCCGGGGGAGAAGGTCGTGCTCCTCGGAAGCCCTAGAAAAAACAGCTTCAGACAGCTGGATGAGAGCACGCGCGTCTACTCATATGTTCCCACGGATCTGAAGGTAGAGTTTATGAACCGGGCGAGGTTCGTGATAAGCAGGTCTGGCTACACGACAATGATGGAGATCGCGGAGCTCGGTAAGAAGCACGGGCTTTTCATACCGACACCCGGACAGACCGAGCAGGAGTACCTGTCGAGGTTCTACAGAAAGATGGGATGGTTCCTCTCCAGGAGCCAGTACAGGCTTGATCTGACGAGAGACGTGGAGAGGGCCATGGGATACACCGGGTTCCCGGAGATGCCGAAGACAGAGGAGAATGTGAGGAACCTCTACGAGAACCTCCTGGCTCAGTATCTGGAATAGACCGGTGTAGTCCAGGTCGTCGGTTATATGCACTGCCACTCTACGAGAATCTCCTGGCACAGTATCTGGAATAGACCTCACAGAGGAATGGCGCTGTTGAGACATACGAGAGAAGAGATCCGCCACGCAGCACTGAGAGGGACTCTCTGAGCGCCAGCAGATACCTCCTTGCCAGCGCCGGACACGAAAACACGAGATCGCCGACGGTGATCTTTATGATTGAGGTTGAGATCTGACATGAGATCGATGAAGGCCATGATGCTCGAGAGACCCGGAGGGCCTTTGATATTGAAGGAGGTTGAGGTGCCCGCTCCTGGCGAGCGGGAGGTGCTGATCAGGGTGAGCGCATGCGGCGTCTGCCGCACCGATCTCCATATACTCGATGGTGAGCTCGCCGGAGCGAAGCTCCCACTCATACCGGGCCATGAGATCGTGGGGAGGGTCGTGGCGATTGGGGAGTGCGCAGAGCGCTTCCGCACCAGCGACAGGATTGGAGTCCCGTGGCTGGGATACACAGATGGATCATGCAGGTACTGCATGCGCGGGGATGAGAACCTTTGCGATAACGCGCGGTTCACCGGATACACATTAGATGGAGGATATGCCGAGTATGCTGTTGCAGACGAGCGATACTGTCTCCCGGTCCCTGAGAGGTACGATGATCTCAGAGCAGCGCCTCTGCTCTGCGCCGGGTTGATAGGATACAGATCATACAGGCTCGCGCTCTCGAAGCCCGGAGTGAAGCGGCTGGGCATATACGGATTTGGCGCTGCTGCTCACATAATCGCGCAGGTCGCTCTCTTCGAGGGCATCGATGTTTATGCGTTCACACGGCCGGGAGATCTGGAGGCGCAGGAGTTCGCCCTCTCACTCGGCGCTCCATGGGCCGGAGGATCTGACGAGATGCCGCCAGAGAAGCTTGACGCGGCGATAATATTCGCTCCTGTCGGCTCCCTCGTTCCAACTGCCCTCAGAGCCACATCCAAGGGAGGGGCTGTTGTGTGCGGCGGTATACACATGTCCGACATACCCTCCTTCTCGTACAGCATGCTCTGGGGGGAGAGGAGCATCAGGTCTGTCGCAAACCTCACACGAAGGGATGGGGAGGAGTTCATGTCACTAGCCAGGGATCTCCACATCAGAACAGAGGTCCAGGAGTTCAGGCTCGATGAGGCGAATGATGCTCTGGGCCTGCTGAGGGCAGGCCGGCTGCGAGGGGCTGCTGTCTTGAAGATCTGATGCCGATACATAACGTCATCGGTTAAGGATTGGTTTAAATAGTGTGTCTGGGTTTTTGGTTGTTCATATGGTACGGTCGTGTTTGGATTTCATTAATAATAATTTGTTGATTTAACCCACATTCCGCATTAACGGAATAACTTTCAGTCGCAGTTGATAATAGTAATAGGAGAACATAAATGCAAATCGGCAAGCTTTGTTAAAAATCTTACAAACAATACAAAATTTTTTATTTATAACTTTATAATTTAGAAAATTGCACAATTAACAATTTTATTCGCTCTTATGTATTCAGCAACCGGCCTGCATGCACTCCAAGTTGCTGGACACATAAGAGCGAAGGGGTTTTGTTCTGGTGCTTGTGTTTCATGTATTCAGCAACCTGAAGAGCCTTCTTCTTCATGGTTCGATCTGCTCACTGGCTGCTCGCCCGGTGTCATCCAGCAGGGTGCTCACGGCCGCCTCCGCCTCGTCGATCAGCTTTTGAACGGCCGCCTCGTCCGCATATGGTGATTGATTCTAATAATAGATCAAGTACATATATGTCTTTGACCTGAATTTAGAATAATGCGCCTGAAGCGGAGCGAGATTTGCGCCCTGATATACGTGTTGAATTCAGGTGGTGTTACCCATCCACGAGATATCGCCAGGAAATTCGGCCTGAGGCCAGAAACAGTATCAAGGATGCTGAGCCATCTCGAGGATGCGGGCCTGGTGAAGCGAAAGCGAGATGGAAGACGTATCGCTCTGCCGAAGTCAGAGCCTGCAGAGAGCTTCAAGAGGCTCTACTACACTCATAGAGCCTCGCCGCTCACCGATATTCTTAGAGGCCGGAGGATAGCGCTTATACATTCTCTTGATCGCGATCCAAAAGGCGTCAGTGAGCTGTCAGGAGAAACAGGCATACCTGCTAAGACTCTGTACTTCCACCTGAAAGACCTGATCAGGCTGGGTATAGCCAGGAAGATCAAGAACAAGGGCATGAAGGGTTTCCTGTACTCGTTCAACTACACCCTCTGGGCGGATCTGAAGAGCTTCGTGACTGCTCTGCTGGAGCATGAAGCGAGGCAGCTGCTGCCCGAGGATGCAGTGCTGATAAAGATCTACAGTAACAGTATCCTGTTCAGAAGCCAGATGCAGCTCGATGCCACGCCCACTTCATTCAGCGTGTACGAGCAGCATGGCATCGATCTGGGGGTCAGAGACTACTACACACTTCCGAAGAGAGAGCTCTCGATAAGAGATGTTTTCATACACTCACTGGACTCTGCAGAAAGCATATCGCACAGGCTTTACTGCATCCTGTTCTACTTAAAATACAGGGACGATTTGAGCGATATCAGGCACCCTGCGATGAGACGGATAAGAGCGGCCCTGCGTGGGGTTCATGTCAGAGGCTATCCATCTCTGGACGAGGTAAAGACCAGGGCGGTTATGTATGAGATCGAGTCGTGATGCGATATCGAGGAGGAGCGATCTCGAGGAGCTGTTCGACTCGACCAGCTCGGCAAACATTTGAAAATAGGCATCCAGGCTATGGTCATAGGCGGAGCTGCGCTGCTTGAGTACGGCATGAAGGACTCCACCAAGGGCATCGATATTGTTTGCAGGACTGAGAGGGATCGCGATGAGCTTCTCCGCGCTGCCAGAGAGCTGGGGTTCGAGCTTGCCTCGCCGGAGAAGAGGCATGCCAGGCTCGGTCTGAACAGGATCGCTATGAGGGGCGGGCATGTTCTTGATGTCTTCGCTGGCAGCATCTCCAGCGGGTTTGGCCTGAGCGATGGGATGTGGAGGCGCGCTACGCTGAGAAAGGTATTCGGTAAGGCGGATGTCAGGTATGCCTCCCCGGAGGACATATTCATAATGAAGCTTATAGCGGGACGAGAGGGAGATATAGAGGACTGCGCCTTCCTGGTCTCGGCAGGTATCCTTGTGATATCCAGCTCATCAAAATAGTACGGGAGGGTGTTGTTCGGCTTGATGAACTTGAAGCTGACATGCTGCCCGAGCATCTCGTGGTATTTCCGTATCGAGAACGAGTAGTTGTTGACCGTGCTCCGTGATAGCCTCATGTCATGGAGATGATCCCTGAAGCGGGCAAAATCATCTGCACTCGGCGAATCAGTTCCCGCGAATTCCAGGTACTTCGTCACATGCAGCACATACATGGGTATGGTGAACGGTCGAAGCCCATTATCCTCCAGGTACCTCCTGTAACGCTTCAGAGCGGGCATGAGATCTTCAGCATAACGCTTCCTCTTCCAGTTCACATTCATACATACGCTTCCTGGACATGCCACATCATCCCTGAAGCAGCGAGCGCGAAAGAGAACCCTGCATCCCAGATATAAATTCTCTGGGAGTTATGAATCAAAAATCGATATGCTTGAATGCGGGGGACGGGATTCGAACCCGCGAACACCTACGTGACAGGACCCTCAATCCTGCGCCTTTGACCATGCTTGGCAACCCCCGCATGCTTCTGGCAGAGAATACCGCATTGGATTTAAACCTCTCGCCTCAGGAGACCGAGGCGAGCGTCTCCTGCAGGACCAGAGCCTTCTTCTTAAGCTCCTCTGCAGCCATCCTCACCAGATCCCTCGCATTTATAGACCCATCGCTCTCTATGCTCATGATGAAAGCGTCCTCCAGTGGTACAAGCGAGATTGCTCGCTGGTCGCACTCCTCGACGCAGAGCCTGCAGAGCGAGCACTCTGTGATGTCCCTCACCTTTAGAGTATCGCTCTCATCGAGCACGAGCACACCACGCGGGCATACCTTCACGCATCTCCCGCAGCCGTTGCATCCGCTGATCTCTATGGACGGAAGGTTCTTGTAGCCGCAGAGCGTGCCTGCCTGCCACTTGGCATGCTCCTTGCCTGTGCGGAGTGTCGCGAAGCCCTCAATCACGAGCTTCTCGCCCTCCCCCAGCACCACAATAGGTATGTTATCGAATGCAGCTCTCACAGCAGGGTCGCTGAATTTTATATCCCGTGAGTACACGGTCCCCGGACCTTCCGCAGTTACCATGAAATCGATCCTGCAGCCAGGGCAACCAACACCTCCACACTGGCACTCCTCCGGGGTCGAGTAGACACTCAGATCATCAGCCCTTATCGGAACAAGACCAAGCCTGAGTGCGATCTGCTCGTCGAATAGCACGGATGTGTTCTCGTATATCGAGATCTCATCTATCGCAAGCTTCGGGACTTCCGCTATGCACGACCGTCTGATGGCGTTTGCAAATGCAGGAGTCACGCCGGAGAGGAGGAACCTCACCCGGTCGTCCCTAAGCTCAATAAGCTCCACATTCAAGGCTTATGCACCGTCAGACCCTTCTGCCCCTCTTCCCGCCCTTCGGCTTTGTGCCATCATGCGGGATCGGGGTGACGTCCTCTATCCTTCCGATTCTCAGACCTGCGCGCGCCAGCGCCCTTATCGCAGCCTGTGCGCCGGGGCCAGGGGATCTCTGTTTGTTCCCGCCAGGTGCCCTCACCTTTACATGCACCCCGACTATTCCCTTGGCCTTGGCCTGCTCAGCGACCTGCATCGCCATCTGCATCGCAGTGTACGGGGAACTCTCGTCCCTGGCGGCCTTCACAACCATGCCACCCGAGATCTTGGCTATCGTCTCAGCGCCAGTTAGATCTGTTATCGTTATCAGTGTGTTGTTGAACGACGAATATATGTGTGCTATGGCCCATTTGCCCTCTGTCATGCCGACCCTCCAGCCCTGGCGATGATCTTAGCTGATCTCTCCGGATGTCCCTCTCTGGCGAGTGGGGATCCGGCATAGTAGTCAATTGTCATCTCATCCCCTCGCTTAACCAGGTAGCTCGGGACGGTCACCCTCTGACCCGCTACCTGGATGTGCCCATGGGTTATGAACTGCCTCGCCTGTCTTATTGTATTTGCGAGACCCTGCCTGTAAACCTGGGTCTGCAGCCGCCTCTCCAGGATATCTGTGATCTTCAGCGAGAGTATGGCATCGAGGTCTGCTCCGTCCTTAAGGATGCCGAATCGCGACAGTCTCTCTATAACCGCAGCCGCCTCGACATCGGCTCTGGCCTCGCCTCGTGCCTTTGATGCAAGAAGCATCCTTCCAACGCGCCTGTACTTCCTGAGAATGCTCTCAGCCTTCCAGAGTTCGCGCTTGTTTCTCAGCCCGTAGGTCTTTATGAGCTCGACCTCCTCGGCCATCCTGCCAGCTTCCCATGGCTTTCGGGGCCGCTCATACGTCTTGTGGCTCTTGCCAGGATATCCCATAAAATCACCTGCTCAGATCAGCTCTTCGTTGCCTGCGCCTTCTTCTTGGTGACGCCAACGGTCGCGCCGCTCCTGCCTGTGGATCTGGTCCTCTGTCCCCTCACTCTCAGCCCGAGCTCGTGCCTTATGCCCTTGTAGCTTCTGGCCTTCTTCATGAGGTCGAGATCCTCGCGGAGTGCTGTGAGGACATCTGCGCCCATGACTTGCCTGTCAACGCCTGTAATTATGTCCTTCCTCCGGTTCATCATCCAGGCCGGAATGCTCTCTGTGGCATTCTCTATCACGTTCTTCAGTGCCTCTATCTGCTCCTCTGGGAGCTTTCCCAGAATCGCATAGGGATCCACCCCTGCCTTTACTGCGAACACCCTGGCCAGCCTTCTGCCAACACCCTTTATACCGGTAAGAGCCATCTGAACCTGCTTCTTCCCATCAAGATCGGTGTTGTAAATGCGGACTATATGCCTCAGCTCAACAGAGCTATCAGTATCCTTCGTCTCCATCTCCAATTACTCCTCCAGAACGCCTGGGCTCAGCGAGCCCGATCTGGAGCAGCCCCGGATCAGATCCGGCGCCGCCCACTCACCGGCTGTGCGGTGGGGCGATTGATGCAAATCCAATGCGAAGATACGCTCCTGATACATAAGATTATCTGTTTGGTGTATTTCCTGTCTGGTCGTCTATTCATATCATTGAGTTCGTAAACTGTGCCCTTGTGGTATTCATCTGGCATTATGCCAATGCCCCCCCTGATCCCGGAACGTCTGTCCAGTTATTCGAGCAAAAGACTCACTGCTTCCTGGAGGTCATTCGGGATCCAACACGACCCCGGTCATTTAACTCGATTCGTTGAACTTCTCTCAGGAATCGCCGATCACAGGCACGATACCTCATAGATCCTGCGGTGCCACATGCTGTTGATCTCGATGATACGAGTACACGGCTCACGACCTCAGTTCATCAATCTCAGTCCATACGCAAACATGCTATCCAGCCTGAAGACCGGAGCCTGCGCCCTCCCACTCTCAGGCATCCGACAGCGTGACTTCCCACAGGCTGACCAAAACGCTATTATCATATGAGGGCAGCTCTGAGTCTCCGATGGCCAAGCAAAAGAAAAAGGCGAAGAGCGGGGAGACCGAACGGAAGGAGACCCCCCAAAAAGCACCGGAACCGCAAGCTGAAGCCAGGAAGGTTCTGAAAAAGAAGACGCCAGAGGAGCGCAGGAGGGCGCAGATAGAGGGGATAAAGAAGACGCTTGTATCCTCGATCCTCGGTATAATCTCCGGTGTTATGTGCTACCATCTTCTCGGCAACGGAACCGATATGATGCTTGGTGGAGTCAGAGTTGAGTGGCACTTCATCCTTCTGAACCTGATACTCCTCACAACGATAGTGCAGAGATTCATATACCCGCTCATAGGGATAGACGTCCTCTCTTTTAAGGGAAAGGACTGGTTCTACGTCGAGTTTATTGTGGTGGATCTTTGGGCTGTGACCTGGACCATACTCCTGAACTGAGGTGCCACCCATGAGGATAGCGGTTGTCAACAGAGATCGGTGCCAGCCGAGGAAGTGCGCCAGGGAGTGTGAGTACTTCTGCCCGCCCGTGCGCACAGGAGATGAGACGATAGTCTTCGTTGATGACAAGCCTGTGATAACTGAGAACCTCTGCGTGGGCTGCGGGATATGTGTCAGGAAGTGCCCGTTCGGAGCGATAACGATAACAAACCTGCCTGAGGAGATCGGCGCGCCGGTGCACCGCTACGGCAGCAACGGCTTCGCGCTGTACGGCCTGCCCATACCTGTCGAGGGAAAGGTCACCGGCCTTCTCGGGCCAAACGGCATAGGAAAATCAACGGCTGTTGCTATACTCTCCGGGCTTCTGAGACCGAATCTGGGGAGAGATGCCAGCTGGGATGATGTTCTCGAGAGGTTCGCAGGCTCGGCGATCGGAGACTATCTCAAGAGAGTCGCTGAGAAGGGCGTCAGGACAGCCTACAAGCCGCAGTACGTCGACAGGATACCAAAGAGCTACAGGGGATCTGTCAGGGAGCTTTTGAAGAGAACAGATGAAAGAGGCGAGCTCGACGCTCTCGTGGATCGTCTCGGCCTGAGACCTCTGCTGGACCGTGAGATAGACAGCCTCAGCGGCGGCGAGCTGCAACGTGTGGCCATCGCAGCAACAGCCGCTCGCGACGCGGAGTTCTACTTCTTCGATGAGATAAGCCCCTATCTTGATATCAACCAGAGGATCCTGGCAGCGAGAATGCTCCAGGATCTCGCCTCCAACAAAGCTGTGATGGTCGTCGAGCACGACCTCGCGCTTCTGGATCTGCTCGCGGAAAGCGTTCATCTCGCCTATGGTACCCCCGGAGCCTACGGCGTCATAACCAGGCCGAAGGGCATCAGGGTCGGGATAAACCAGTATCTTAGAGGCTTCCTGCCAGAGGAGAACGTCCGGATACGCTCCGAGAGCATAGAGTTCGAGGTCCATGCCCCAAGAGATGAGAAGGACGTGCCGGTTCTTGTGGAGTACGGGGAGTTCTCCAAGAGCTACAATGGATTTGAGCTATCAGCGATGCCTGGTGTTATAAGGAGAAGCGAGGTCGTGGGGATCCTGGGTCCGAACGGCATAGGGAAATCGACATACATAAAGATCCTGGGTGGCATAGAGAAGCCCACGAATGGCAGGATAGATGCAAAGCTCAAGATCTCCTACAAGCCTCAGTACCTGAAGGCCGAATCCGATGTCACAGTGGAGGCTCTGCTCAGAAGCATAACTCCCGACTTCGACAGCAGCTACTATCAGTCTGAGTTCGTAAAGCCGATGGCGCTTGAGCGGCTTCTGGATCAGAGCCTGACGGAGCTGAGCGGCGGCGAGCTCCAGAGGGTCGCCATAATAGCATGCCTGAGCATGGAAGCGGATCTGTATCTCCTGGATGAGCCGTCCGCGCATCTCGACGTCGAGCAGAGGATGATGGCTGCCAAGGTCATGAGACGGTTTGCGGAGTCCACTGAGCGGTCTGTCGTGGTCGTGGATCATGATATCTACCTGATAGATATGCTCTCAGAGCGGCTGATAGTCTTCGATGGCGAGCCGGGTGTGAGAGGTATCGCAAACCCGCCATGCGATATGCGTGAGGGGATGAATCGATTCCTCTCAGCGATCGGTATAACCTTCAGGCGTGATGAGGATACAAAGAGGCCGAGGGTGAACAAGCCTGGATCAAAGCTGGACAGAGCACAGAGAGAGGCCGGAGAGTACTACTACGCGCTGAGCTGATCTGTTAACCCACAGGTTGCTCGCTAGGTGAAGATCTCCATGAGCCGTGATGGGATGTCCATATGGCCAACGCTCTTATATGTTTGGCAACTTGTGGGTTGTGCAATGTGGTTGCTGGACGCACTTATTCGTTCACCAAGAATGCATGGCAGGACCAGTGCTTCTGTGGGCATATTATATGGATAAGAGCGATTTAACTGTGAGCACACCGCCCGCGCGCCGTCGATCTTGAGTGCTTCTATGGGCATATTATATGGGATAAGAGCGATGGCCAAATGTGCGCATCCGAGAGCGCTCAGATAAATATGGCCTCACACAACATCTATGGCGATGAGGAAGAGGCAGCTTGAGATCCTGCTTCAGCGTGTGAGGGGCTTCACAAGCCCATCTGCAACGATGGAGCAGTACATGACCCCGCCATCGCTCGCATCAGATCTGCTCCACATCGCATACATGCGAGGCGAGCTATCCCAGGTCCTGGATCTCGGCTGTGGCACAGGCATCCTGGCGATCGGTGCCGCGCTTATGGGGGCGAGGGCATGCGGAGTGGATATCGATTCCCAGGCGCTGAGGATCGCGCGTGAGAATGCCGAGCTGCTCGGCGTGCATGTGGACTTCATCCTGGGGGATATCGAGCGCATCGCGTTCCGCAGGGTAAAAACCATCATCATGAACCCCCCTTTTGGCGCACAGCACGCCAGCCGGGGCGATCGGGCGTTTCTCAGGAGGGCTGTGGAGATCGCAGATGTCATATACACCATCCACAATGCAGGAAGCCTGAACTTTGTTCGGAGCTTCGTTTATCCCTGCAGGGTTGAGGAAGTCTATAAAGCAAGAATTCCAATTAAAAGGACATTCGAGTTCCACAGGAAAGATGTGGAATGGATAGGGGTTGAGTTATATAGGATTGTGTGCAAGTAGTGATAAGATGTCAGGCACAACCGATGAAGTCAAGGATAAGCAGATGGGGAGAGCCCTGGTCCTGCCGGGCGACAGGATAGGCTCGGCTGAGGAGTTCGTCCCAGGGCACGATACATACGTCTCCGGGGGCAACATATATGCATCAACCACCGGCGTGGTCGATATCGATCCTGAGAGCCGCCTTGCGAGTGTGATACCAAGAAGCAACGCCCTGCCAAGGGTGGAGAACGGGGATATCGTCGTCGGTGAGGTTGTCGATATAAAGGAGAACCTTGTGATACTGGCGCTCGCGTTCAAGAAGGGCTACGAGTCCAGGCCGCTTCCGGAGCTGGACGCAACCATACACATATCAAATGTGAAAAGCTCATATGTCAAGGACCTGAAGCAGATGTTCAGCCTCAGAGATATCGTCAGGGCAAAGGTCATAGATGCGAGACAGATGCGGCTCTCGACGGAGCCGGAGGACATGGGTGTGATAAAGGCGTACTGCAGCAGCTGCACGACACCGCTTGTGAAAAAAGACGGCCGCCTGGAGTGTCCTGAATGCAAGCGCACGGAGATGAGAAAGCTGAGCACCTACTACGGCACAGGGCTTGTTTAGGGGGCATGGATTGAACCTGAAGGTTCTTAAGAAGACTGAGGATGAGCTCAGAATAGAGTTCGAGGGGGAGCGGCACACGCTGCTCAACCTCCTGAGAAGCGAGCTGCTGAAGGATGAGAGGGTTGTGCTAGCCACCTACGACGCGAAGTTCCCTATAATGGACAACCCCATCTTCAGGCTCAAGACGAGAGGGGCGGATCCGCTGGATGTGATCAGAGATGCATCCGCCCGGATAGCAGATCTCTGCGACGAGTTTCTCAGAGAGTATGATGAAGCAGTGAGATGAAGAAGCCGCAGATGATCGAGATCGACGGGTCGTATGGTGAGGGCGGCGGCCAGATCGTTAGGACCTCTGTGGCGCTCTCCGCCCTCACCGGCATACCTGTCAGAATAAAGAACATCCGCCGCAACAGGCCGAGGCCCGGGCTTGCAGCGCAGCATGTTAGAGCTATCGAGGCACTGGCAAGGATATCGAGAGCAGAGATGAGAGGGGTGCATCTCGAATCTGAGGAGATCGAGTTCATCCCGGGCAGGATATCTGCAGGAAGCTATGACGTGGATATAGGCACCGCGGGGAGCGTCACGCTCCTCATCCAGTGCCTGCTTCCTGCGCTCACAGCCGCAGAGGGGCCTGTCACAGTGACAGTCAGGGGTGGCACAGACGTCCGCTGGAGCCCGACTGTGGACTATCTGGAGCATGTGGCACTTCCGGCTATGCGTCTTTTTGGTGTTGCTGCCAGCTTCAGGTGCGAGCGGCGCGGATACTATCCGAGGGGTGGAGGGGTTGTGGTGCTGAGCACCAGGCCGTCCAGGCTCAGGCATGCCAGGGTGGAGCGCATCGATGAGGGCATCCGCGGGATATCACACTGCGGATCCCTTCCAGAGCATGTGGCTAGGCGTCAGGCTGATGCGGCGCTCGAGCTGCTGAGGGAGAACGGATATGAGGCAGGAATAGATATCCAGACCGTGAACTCTTCATCCCCTGGAAGCGGGATAACGCTCTGGTCCGGGTTCAGGGGATCAAGCGCGCTCGGCGAGAGAGGTGTTCGCGCAGAGGACGTCGGTAGAGAGGCCGCGAACACCCTCATAGAGGAGATGAGAGCAGGGGCATCGGTGGACGTTCATCTCGCGGATCAGCTCATACCTTATATCGCGCTCGCTGGCGGTGAGTACACAGCACGGGAGATATCAAGCCACACCAGAACGAACATCTGGACGGCGCAGAGGATCCTGGGGTGCAGGATAGATATCGATGAGGGAGAGGTCTTCAGGATACACAGCACCGGCTCAGGGTGAGAGCCGCCTGGCACGATGTCCATCCGCTTGCTCCGATCGCACGGTGCTTTTTGCGCTTGCTGTATCTCTTCTCATCCTCACCTCCGGCTCGCGGTCCCTCGATCTGAGCAATGCCACGGTTGTGGATCTGGCCGGAGGCAGAGCTGTGATAGAGCAGCCTGTATCCGGAAAGATCTTCAACATCACGGCGATAGCAAGAATCGAGAACATATCCTTGATGAGCGGCTCACATGCTGTGAGATGCAGCATTGACGAGAGCTTCTGGAGGGGCGTTTACAGGTACAGGATCACCGCTGGAGAGCCGGTGTCCGGTGTTTTGAGGTACGAGGCGCCCATACGGGGACAGCAGTTCGTATCTCCCGTCGTTCTGAACGGAACCGTCGCCGTCATGATCCCGGAGGGTCACACAACGGGCGCCAGGGCTCTTGGCATTCCGAGACCTGAGCCATATGAGATCATCGAGGGAAACCGCACGGTTGTTATCTGGAGGCTCGATAGGGACTCAATCGTCGAGGTCGGATTTTACAGGAAAGACGCCCCACAGATCCTCGGCTACTTCTTTGTGCTTCTGCTGGCTGCAGGGATTTTCCTGGCTGCAGGATACTACTCCAGCATCAGAAGGTTTGAGGCCATGCGAAGAGGGCTGAGGTAGGTGCAGGTGATGCCGCTTCACCGCTCCTGCATCCTTCCTGAGCTCCCGTCATTTAGAGGTCGTATCGAAGCTGCATCAGCAACTTCTGAGGATTCCTGTTAACCTCCTCTTCGGGGATCTGTGAATGCCGATGCATGCGTTCATCAAAGAAGTTTTGACAAAAGGCAGGTTTCAGGGATCCTCGATGCAGTGCCTCTCGCCTCCAGGCCCTCCTGCAACCGTCGCGGGCAGCTGTTCTGAGACGGGTTCATTACGCCCTCGATAGGGATACGATGACCCTGCGCCCTCAGGCAACCTGCATCGCGAACCTTTCAGGGCCCGGAGAAGCCAACGGGAGGACAGCAATGGCTCACAGACTTCTGTTATAACAGGATTTCTCAGTGGCTCATCTCCGCGAATTATGAAGATCCGGGTTGAACAGGGCTCTTGGAATCGGTGGAGTTTCTTTTTCCACCAGTCTATGCCAACCAACAATTCAACTGGATTAGCCTTTTCAGTTTTCGTAAGTATAAACAGTAGGTGCAACACACAGATAAACATAAATTTGAGCCTAATCATGATTATACAACGCTTCTCATCGATTTTTGCTCAAATAACGCAATTTAGCTATTTTCAAGCAAAATTTTCCGATTAAAAGAGACAATTTTCAAATCCGGCTCAATTTCACATCGATTTATGACATGGTGCAACCAGTTTCATGAGGTAATTCCATTTAAGTTTTTTTATATGGTGTGCAGAGATGCGGTAGATGCTGCGGAGAGGCTGCTTGCATTCCTTGCTGTGACCTCTCTGTTCATCGGAGGAACAGGCTTCTTCAAAACATACATGGCGAGCATTCTGCTTGGAATCGAGCCGAGCATGACGATCTGCCTCTCGGTATTTCTCGTGTCTTTCAGTGTTTACACGCTGGACAAGCTTGTGGATCTCGACCGGGACGTCTCGAACATGCCGTCGAGGAAGAAGTTCCTCTATTCGCGGAGGAGGATCTTTCTGGCTCTGGCGCTCTCCGCTTACATCGCAGCCGCTCTCATCATGGCTTATGTGAGACCTGCAGCTCTGCCTCTGGTATTCGTGCCGGTGATCGCAAACGCCTTTTACGGGATGCGTCTGCTTCCGTGGCTGCCGAGGCTGAAGGATATACCGGTGATGAAGAACATTGTCGTTGGGTCTGCATGGGCAGTGGTGACGGTTCTCATTCCGGTGCTTTATAGCGGTCACAGCGATTCATGGATCCCTGTGCTGTATTTCATATTCATCAAGACGTTCATCGACACAGTTCTCTACGACATACGCGATGTCGCGGGCGATAGAATCAGCGGCGTGCGCACGATGCCCGTGATCCTTGGAGAGAAGCTGACGGTTCTTCTGCTGCTTCTTCTGAACACAGCGATCCTGCCGGTCTCGCTGCTCCTTCCAGGAGATGGCAGAGAGATTGCCCTGGCCCTCACCCTCTACGGATACGCATACATCGCATACCTGAGGAGAAGGCGGAACCCTGCGGTTCTCGATCTGCTCGTTGAGGGGGAGTGGATGATGGCATCTGTGGTGCTGTACATGCTGAACGCTGCGTAGCAGTGCGATTCAGGGGGAGCATCAGAGGCCTTCCCCCATACGCCCTGAGAGCCACGTTCTGTCTTCCACATCTGCAGCTGTTACCCCCACCCCACAAACATCTTTTTCATGGAGGCTGCGGGGTTAGTCCAGGATATACCGGCGACCGGAAGCAATATCAATTCCTCTGTTTAAGACCGGATCGATGGACCGACCCGGCCTGGACGAGTACTTCATGGAGATCGCAGCGGTTGTGTCAAAGCGATCCACCTGTCTGAGAAACAGAGTGGGCGCGGTGATTGTGCGGGACAAGCGCATCCTGTCGACAGGCTACAACGGAGCTCCTACAGGGCTGGAGCACTGTGATGTCGTGGGATGTCTGAGGGAGAGGGTGGAGAGCGGGACGAGGCATGAGCTATGCCGTGCAGTCCATGCGGAGCAGAACGCCATAATCCAGGCTGCTCTACATGGAGTGAGCATCGAGGGGGCGACGCTCTACTGCACCCACCAGCCATGCATACTCTGCGCCAAGATGATGATAAACGCGAGAATACGCAGGGTTGTTTACAGGAATCAGTACCCCGACGAGGAGGCTCTGAGGTTCCTGGAGCAGGCTGGGATTGAGGTCGTGAGGATCTGACTGCAGACGCGGGTGCAGGATTGCCTCTGTGTTCATGCCGGAGTTTGCGATCTCTGCGTGAAGTAGATGTTTCTCTCGTCCGAGCCGAGCTCGAGGAACTTGCCGGTGGCGAGGATCATGTGGCTGTACCTCAGAGGTGCAACCCTGGTGCCCGGACCCACAACAGACTCTTTCTGCAGCCGCACGTTATCGCCGACCACAGGTATGCCCTTCCTCCCGTTGGACTGATCCGAGTCCAGCACGCTGTGTGCCTCGATTGTGGAGTATCTGCCCACAACAGCGCGGTTCAGCCGAACTCCGTGCATTATGTTTGAGAAGCTCATTACCGCGCTGTTTCTTATCTCAACATCCCTCTCGATCATGCAGGTGTGCCCAACATGCGAGTTCTCTATGACGACCCCGGGCTCGATGCGACAGTCTCTTCCCAGGAAGACGCTGCCCCTGAGCTCGATATCGCCACGCTCCAGCATCCGGCCTATGCGCTTCAGGGTCGATGGATGAATCCACTGGTTCTCCCTGTATGGGTGCCGGAAGGTGAAATGCCGCACATTTCCGGAGAGGACGTTCATGGTGGCCTGAAGAAGCCTCTCCGGGGTACCGATGTCTATCCAGTAGCCCCTGAGAGGATAGCCATAGACATCGTAGCCGTTCTCGGTGAGATACGGTATCAGATCGCCCCCGATATCACGGGACTTGTCGCCCATCTCTGCGAGGACATCTCTTATCTCAGGGGAGAATATGTAGAAGGCGGTGTTTATCATCCTGCTCGGCTCTGTGCCTGCCTTAGGCTTCTCGACGAACCGGCGTATGCGCATATCGCTCTCCAGCTCTGCTACCCCGTACTGGGAGATGCTCTCCTCGCGGGGCAGCTCCTTCAGCGCCACGGTGAGAATCGGATTCCTGCGCCTGTGATACGCTATGAAGTCCTCCAGGTCGATATCTATGAGGTTATCGCCGGAGACGACCAGAACATCCTCGTCGATGGAGAAGTATCGCATGCAGTACCTGAGGGAATCTGCGCTGCCGTGATCCTCGTACTGCGGCTGGTAGCTGAACTCCTCGTGGTCATCTATGCCAAGACGCTTGAAGAAACCCTCTCCTGCCTTGAAGTAGTTCGATAAAGCAAGCGTGTTCTCGAATCCCTTGCTGCCAAGTATGAACCTCCTGCACCCCTGGATGGCGAGGATCCTGAAGAGAACTGCTATTATCGCAGTGTCGCATACCTCCACCAGGGGCTTCGGCTGGCAGAGCGTGAGAGGGTATAACCGCGTGCCCCCTCCGCCGACTGTTGCTATGACCGGCGGTGGCATGAAATCGGGTGGAAATTCGTAAATATTAAGACTATCGCTCAGATGCCCACTTCGGAAGGAAAGTTCCACGATCTCTTGGCGGTATCAGTTGACAGGAGAGATCTCAACACCAGTCACACGGCCCTCAGAGTGCCCCTGGTCGTCTGTATCAGGGATCCCTCCTGCCTAAGGCGCGAGATAATCTCCTCAGCCCTGTCCCTGCCAATGCCCTCGGCCTCAGCCCTGTCGAGTACGTCATCGATCTGGGCGCCCTCCTTACCTCCGAGCTCCCTGACTATGTTGAGCATCATCTTTGTCTTGTCCCTGGTGCTCTTGCTTATCCCTATGCTGATCACATCCGCATCCAGCATCCCCGTCTCCGGATCGACACCCACCTTCTTCAGGCACGACTCAACGATTCGTATAACCCGATCGACATCATCCTCTGTGATCCGGTTGCTGAGCCTCAGCCTGGCGCTGGCCTCTCCGAGACGTATGAGCGCCTCGAGCTGTCTTGCCGTGACAGGCACCGGCTTGTTT
This sequence comes from Methanothrix sp., assembly GCA_029907715.1. NCBI lineage: Archaea > Methanobacteriati > Methanobacteriota > Methanomicrobia > Methanotrichales > Methanotrichaceae > Methanothrix > Methanothrix sp. Next base: position 79,058 of record JARYLI010000005.1, on the reverse strand, counting down.
CCATCCTGCCCCTGGCTCCTGAGGCTGATGTAGTACTCCTTGAACCTCTCCATCGCCACCTCCGTGAGCGTTGGGAATATGTTCTTCCTGGCATAGGCCACATACTTCCTGAGCAGCTCCGGCTCTATCTCCGGCTTTATGATCTCCGTGGCGCTCTCGATATCCTCATCGTTTATTGATGGATTGATGCTCCTCTGGCTCGAGAGTTCCCCGGCGTAGTTGCTCCTCAGGATGTGGGTGGCTATGTGCGCATCCCTTTCAGCATTCGGCTCATCGGTCAGAACGAATATCAGATCGAACCTTGACATCAGGGCTGGAGTGAGGTTTATCTGCGGCGCTATCGGCTCGTACTTGTCGAACCTCCCCATCTTCGGGTTTGCAGCTGCGAGCAGCGCGCACCTTGACTTCAGGGTTGCCATGACGCCTGCCTTTGCAACGCTGATCGTCTGCTGCTCCATGGCCTCGTGCAGAGCTGAGCGGTCATCCGGGCTCATCTTGTCCATCTCATCCACTGCCGCGATGCCCTTATCAGCGAGCACCAGAGCTCCGGCCTCTATGGTCCACCTCCCGTCTCCGAGCTCGTCCTTTATCGCAGTTGCTGTGAGGCCGGCAGATGTCGAGCTCTTCCCGGATGTGTATATGCCCCTTGGGGAGAGCTTCGCCATGTACCTCAGAAGCTGCGATTTTGCAACCCCCGGATCTCCCACCAGGAGTATGTGAATGTCTCCTCTGATCCTTGCCCCGTCAGGAAGCCGCTTGGAGAAGCCGGAGACGAGCTGGAGGGCCAGGGCCTCCTTCACATCCTCGTAGCCATAGATGGATGGAGCGATCGATCTCACTATCTTTCCGTAGACGTCTGGATCTCTGCTCAGCTCCAGAATTCGTTTCTCATCCTCCGGCGATATCTCGATCTCCTCGAACTCCTGCTCCATCATCTCGATGCTGATTCCATCAAGAAACAGATCGAAGTACGTGCTCTTTCCGCTCTGTGTCGTCCTCTGATAAGACCTCAGGATGCCGTTGATTATCACCCTGTCCCCGGGGAAGATCCTGCCAACGAGATCGTCGCCAAGCTCCACGTCCAGTGTCTGGGGCTGCTCTCCTCCCCTGAGATCCTCCGGCGATTCCTGAACGCGAACCTTCTGCGCGTCGACGAAGTGCGATCTCTTCGGGAGCAACCTGAACGGCCCTCTTCTGTCGCATGCCTCGTTTGGGCACTCATACGGCTCTACGAACTTCGTCCCTGACTGATCGACGTAAAAGACATGCCCGCACCGCTGGCACTCATATGCAGCCCTTAGTATCTTCGGCCTTACCTCTGTCGCTGTCCTGACCTGGCCCTCGATGGCTATGAGCTTCCCGATGTGATCGCTTCTGAGATCCCTTGTCTTGAGGTGCTGCGGCAGGTTCACGACCCTCACATGCGCCCCGCTCAGATCCACATCCACAGGAAGCACGATCTCCTGAAGGGCAGTGTGCGCTGCGTCAAACATCACATCAGGATTCTCAAGAAGGTCGTCCGCGAACTCTGTGTCGTATCTGTCGAGATCCGTAAAATTCACAATCAGGCTTCTTGTTGATGGATACGACTCCGCCAGCTTCAGGAGAGCGTCCCAGTACCTGGATCGGATGAACTCCTCCCATTTTGAAACAGGATCGTACGACACAGACTGCCCCCGATGAGAGATGCACAGGATGGTATAAACCCTTCTCCATCCGTGGGTGGGAGAGGGGCATGCGGATTCCGGTATTCAGGCATGGGCAGGAGATTCCATCCGGAAAGATTATAGTCCTCGCTCTTATGTATTCAGCAACTTGAAGGACATGCAGGCCGGTTGCTGAATGCACTCATACCCTCGGAAGGAACGCATAGCGTGACTGGTGCCTCTTTGGGCCAAGTTATCAGATGGATAAGAGCGAATCGCAAAGTTCACGCAGCTCAGATGGGCTAACTCATTTGCCGAGAATTCAAGCTACCTGCTCTCTAACATCCTTGGCTACCTCGGACTCAGGTCTCCTCAATGACTTTAATCGAAATTAGCTTGTGTGACGCACTCGACCAGCATGCAAACATATCTCGGTTCACTGACGAATGCTGGGCTTAACCGACGACCAATTGCATGAGATAGCACAAAATCGCGCACGCCTCAATGAACGCCATACACGTTGCGATTTTCGGCCTGCTCACACCCAGTGCATTTCTGGCTCTGATGTTACAGCAGAGAGCCCAGCAGGAAAGCCGTCAGTGCCAGCGCCATTCCCATCTTTATCCACCTCTGAGATCCGGAGGCGTCGCCCCGGAGCATTCTGTTCATGGAGACGAGAAACGCAATATTGGCTGTGCTGACAGCCACCAGATACTCGATACCCAGCGGCACGAGATAGCTCAGCATTACTGCCACGATCAGAGCCAGAGATGCCGTGATGAATGATTTTCTCTCTCCGATGAACGCGGGAAGAGTTTTCGCCCCATGCGCAAGATCTCCCGGAAGATCCTCAATATCCTTGACGATCTCCCTGCTCAGGGTTGCGAGGGCTGAGAGGATGGAGAGATAGGCTGTTATGCTCGAAGGCATCGCAGCAAGCCCGCCGAACAGGAAGGTGGTGCCTGTGAGATACGAGACCGCGATGTTGCCCGCTGCGGGCAGCCCCTTGAGTCTCGCAGCATAGATGATGAGCACAGATGAGTTCAACACCGCTAGCGCCAGGCAGCTCTGATTTATCATCCCCGAGATAATACATCCCGCGACGAAGAGCGTCACCGACCACATCAGAGCAGCACTCGGGGAGATCCTGCCGCTCGGTATTGGCCGCTCGGGCCGGTTTACCGCATCGATCTCCCTGTCGAAGTAGTCGTTTATCGCATTGCCTCCGCCTGTGATGAGAAACACCGCGAAGAAGACCAGAGCAGGAATACGCAAAGACTGCGGGATTGCGCCTGATGCAATCATGCCTGTGAGCGAAGCAGCCCCTGCCATCGCGCAGTTCGCAGGGCGCATGATCTCCAGGAGGATCAAGAAGAGCGCCTCCGATTTCCAGTCCCGCGAGAAGATCTCACAAGGAAAAAGACATACAGCTCCGCTAAGTAGCTGTCGATTGGTCTGCACTGTGAAGAACTCATCATAACAAGATAGGTCCTCCTCCCCCTGAAGGTGGTCCTGCTCCTTTTCACAAGCCCCCTTCTCTCCATCCTGCACACGATACGCGAGCACTTGCTGCTGCTTATGCCAAGAAGCCTCGCGAGCTCAGACTGCACGATCCCATTGCTGCCGATCAGGGCCAGAACTTCCTCCTCGAGATGGCTGCAGTGCCTCAACCCTGCACCACTCAATCGATACCCTCCGATTCGGAGCATGTAGCAGATCTTCTGGATATATATTTTTTACTTAGCAGCCAATTGGCCTGTCTGGGAAAACATGATGCACTACCGAACTCCATCATCCATACGAAAAACAACCGTTTATACAGACCCACATCAACCGGTCGCATCTCAGTTCAACGAATTGACTTTCAGGAATTTCCAGTGGCAGCAACTCATGAATACCAATGTCAAATGCACTCGATCTCAATGATAGGGGATATGACTTCCCCTAAAGGAGAGGGGGTCTTCTGCCTGCTTTTCTGTTACCCACAACCTGCATAAGACAAAATTTATTGCTCAGAAGTAAACTTTTTTGTTTAAAAACCTTTAAATAAAAATTTACTCTCCCGGATATCGGTGATTGCATGGGTATGCTTGAGGATGCAGCAGCAGGAAGGCTGAACGATGAGATGAGATATGTGGCGCAGGTGGAGGGAAAGACTCCTGAGTTCATATGCAGAGGTATCGCAACCGGAAGAATAGTGATACCTGTCTCCCCTTACAGAGAGACCAGGCCGGTGGGCATAGGAAAAGGTCTGCGCACGAAGGTGAACGCATCCATAGGTACAAGCTCAGACATCGTGGATGTGGAGATGGAGGTCGAAAAGGCGCGTGTTGCAGAGAGCGCAGGGGCTGACACTCTGATGGAGCTCTCGACAGGCGGTGACCTGCACGAGATCCGGAGGAGGGTGATAGAGGCGACGAGCCTCAGTGTCGGCAGTGTTCCTCTTTATCAGGCCTTCATCGAGGCGATAAGAAAGCACGGGGCCGGAGTTGACATGACAGAGGACGAGCTCTTCCGGGCTGTTGATGAGCAGGCGCGGATGGGCACGAACTTCATGGCGATACACACAGGCATAAACAGAATCTGTCTGGAGCGCCTGAGGGCACAGGGCGGCAGGTTCGGAGGGCTCTGCAGCCGCGGCGGCGCCTTCATGATAGCCTGGATGCTTCATAACGAAAAGGAGAACCCGCTGTACAGCGAATTCGACTATCTTCTTGAGATACTCAAGGAGCATGAGGTGACCCTGAGCCTCGGAAACGGCATGCGTGCAGGCGCGATCCACGACTCGACCGACAGGGCTCAGATACAGGAGCTTGTGATCAATGCGGAGCTCGCGGACAGAGCGCAGGCTGCTGGCGTCCAGACGATCGTCGAGGGGCCGGGACACATACCTGTTGATGAGATAGAGGCTAACATAAGGATCATGAAGCGCATGACAAACGAGCGGCCGTTCTACATGCTGGGTCCCCTGGTGACAGATATAGCTCCGGGCTACGATCATATCGTGGCCGCTGTTGGGGCAAGCCTCTCAAGTGCATACGGCGCAGACTTCATCTGCTATGTCACGCCTGCAGAGCACCTTGCACTTCCCACCCCTGAGGATGTGAGGGAGGGGGTCATCGCAGCGAGGATCGCTGCTCACATCGGGGACATGATCAAGCTCGGCATGAGGGACCGGGATCTGGAGATGGGCAGAGCAAGAAGAGATCTGCTCTGGGAGAGGCAGTTTGATCTCGCACTGGACTCACAGCGAGCCAGGCAGATACGGGCTGAGAGAGAGCCTGCTGATAGCAGGGTTTGCACTATGTGCGGCGATTACTGCGCTCTTAAAATAATAAAAAGCAGCATCAACCTGAGCAGATAGCTGCAGTCATCTGATCCAGCTGTGAAACGGGTTCTGCAGGAGGCCGATCAAAGCCCATTCGCACAATCGATCCTGCCATTGAGCGCGCTGCAGATCCCCCTAAACAGGAGATGTTCCATCTGCCCGGAGAATCCCATACGTCATCGGTTAAGATCGACATGTGTAGAATTGGACTTCGCTCTTATGTGCGTAGCAACTTGCAGAGCATGCAATGTGGTCGGTGAAAGCATTCATTCGTCGAAACGAACGCATAGCATGACCCCTGCTCCTTCGGGCAAGTCATCAAATGGATAAGAGCGTTGGACTTAATAGTCTTATCTCGCCTCAGTACTGCTATCAGGACACAAGTCCACAGGCGGTCGATTTGAACCAAACTCTCCAATCTGGCGCGGTCTCAATTTGTCAAATTTCGTGGTCAATATATTTACATAAAATCCTTAACCTACCGATTGGAGGATTCCATAACCTGCAGATCGCCCGCTTCAGCCACTGGATCTATAAATCATAAGCACAGGCTACCACCCTAGGAAGGTCTTTCCATGCGAGAATATCTTCTGGGCAACGTGGCAATCGCAAGAGGGGTCCTGGAGGCAGGCGCAGGCCTTGCAGCCGGCTATCCGGGAACCCCATCTTCTGAGATCATAGATACCCTTTCAGGTATCGCATCCAGGTACGACATTCATGTCGAGTGGTCAGTCAATGAGAAGGCTGCTCTTGAGGTCGCAATAGGCGGGTCCTGGGCTGGAACGAGATCCGTCGCAACGATGAAGCACGTCGGCCTGAATGTTGCAGCTGACCCATTCATGACGCTGGCGTATCTCGGGGTCGATGCGGGTCTTGTCATAGTCTCTGCGGACGATCCGTACTGCCACTCGTCTCAGAACGAGCAGGATACAAGGCGGTACGCCCAGTTCGCATCTGTCCCCTGCCTCGATCCCGCGGACCCGCAGGAGGCGAAGGATATGACGATCTACGCCTTCGACCTCTCAGAGCGTTTCAGCGTGCCTGTGCTGCTCCGCCCCACGACACGCGTCTCGCACGCGAGATCTGATGTTGAGACGGGCGAGATACCTGAGGGGAGGAGAAGGGGTCGCGGATTCAGAAAGGATCCTGCGCGGCGTGTCTCCCTGCCTGTAAATGCGAGGCCGCTCCACAGGGCGCTGATCGATAAGCAGAGAGATATCGAGAGAGAGCTCGAATCCGCGCCATGGAACAGGCTCGTCCTGAAAGGAGATGTGGGTGTGATAGCCTCAGGCATAGCAGGGCTCTACGCAGAGGAGGCTCTGGCAAACCTTGGCGCAGATCTCTCTCTTCTCCGGATAGGTACATATCCAGCCCCATCGCGCATGATCGAGGAGATCGTGAAAAACACATCTAAAGTCATGGTGGTCGAGGAGCTCGAGCCCGTGGTCGAGGAGATGGTCGAGATCGTCGCGAGGCGCTGCAATCCGGAGCTGGAGATCCTGGGGAAGAGTAGCGGTGATATCCCCAGAGCTGGCGAGCTGGATCTCCTCACAGTGAGAAATGCGATCGCGAGGATGCTTGGCATGAGCGCTATCGTGCCGAAGGATCTCCCCGGCACCGGGATCGTCCCGCCTAGGCCGCCATCGCTCTGCCCGGGATGTGGGCACAGAGCTGCGTATTACGCCATGCGAAAGGCGTTCGGAAAGGACGCGATATACACCAACGACATCGGATGCTACACCATCGGGATCTCGATGGGCACTGTGGACACGTGCCTGTGCATGGGCGCAAGCATCACAATCGGCTCAGGCATCCGGTTCGGCGGCGACGAGCGACCGATATGCTGCTGCATAGGCGACTCGACATTCCTGCATGCGGGAATGACAGGGCTGCTGAACGCGGCCTACAACAAATCCAGGATGACGGTGGCGATACTCGACAACTCGACGACAGCGATGACCGGTCATCAGCCACATCCCGGCACAGGGGTGACCGCGACAGGCGAGGATACGGTGCGCATATCCCTGGAGGGGATCGCGAGGGCTCTCGGAGCTGGCCATGTTGAATGCGTCGATCCATACAACCTGGAGGAGAGCGTTGATGCCTTCACGCGTGCAAGAGATTTTTCAGGGCTCTCCGTGGTCATATCGAAAGCACCATGCAGAATACTGCTCAGAAGAAAGGGTGAGAGATTCAGACGCTACCGGGTCACAGATAAGTGTGTGGGATGCAGACAGTGTGTCGAGTTTAACTGTCCAGCTATAGAGTTCGATGAGAAAGCGTTCATCAATCAGCTCTGCACCGGATGTGGGGTCTGTGCGCAGATCTGCCCGAAGGGCGCGATAGAGGTGGTGAAATGAGGACATCGAAGTGCGATATGGTGATAGTTGGTGTTGGTGGACAGGGCGTGATCCTCATCTCGGAGATCATAGGCAGGGCGGCGCTCAGGGCGGGCATTCCTGTGAGGGCTGCAGAGACACACGGAATGGCACAGCGCGGCGGGAGCGTCATAAACCACACACGTCTAGGATGTGTCTACGGCCCGATGGTCCCCGAGGGCGGCGCAGATATCCTCCTGGCTCTGGAGCCGGCTGAAGCCCTCAGATACGGCAGGTACCTTTCCAGAGGCGGTGTCGCTCTGGTGAACACAAAGCCCGTGCTTCCCACCACCGTCACCACAGGACAGTTCAGGTACCCGGATATCGAGGAGATACTCGCTCCTCTGAGAAGCGTCGCACGGGTGATAGCCATAAATGCAACAGAGATCGCAGAGAGGGCTGGAAATCCACAGACAGCGAACATCGTGATGCTTGGAGCCATGTCCAGATTCATGCCGATCGAGGAGGCTCTGCTCCTGGATGCGCTCAGGGACTCTGTTCCGGGGAAGTACATCGATGCCAACGTGAGGGCTTTCGAGCTGGGAAAGGCTGAAGTATCCGGATAGCTGCATATCTTAGCATGGAGATGAACCCCGATAAAAATCAGGGCGATGAGCCCGAGGTCCCCGAGGTCCTGCCCGATGAATCGTGGCCCACAGATCGTCTCATAGAGGCAACCAGAGACAGAAACATGCTCGTCAGATCGAACGCTGTGAGCGTTCTGGCCGCCAGAGATGGGCCGGAGGTAGTCGAGGCCCTCATAGAGGCAATGAGAGATGAGGACTATGTTGTGAGAAGCAACGCAATGGTCAAGCTCTCTGAGAGGGGCACGGCGATCCTGGACAGAATTCTTCAGGCACTGGATGACCCGGACGAGAACATACGGGCCGGGGCTGCATGGGTGCTCGGGGAGCTGAAGGACCCCAGGGCGATAGAGCCGCTTCAGAACGCGATGAACGATGAGAACATGATCGTGAGGATCCAGGCGAGGGCATCGCTGATGGCCATGGGAGTCATCGGCCAGAAAAAGTGATCGATGGGAGCGGAGGACTGGCGTTTCCGCAGCCTATCGATCTCCTGAGGATTCCTGAAACCCAGCTCTTTGGCATAAAGCTTCTCTCATACACATGCAGCCACATTCGCAGATCCTCGAACAAGGAGGTTAATGGGAATCCTCTCCTGTGTCCGATCTTCAGGCGGTGTGCGTGCATCAGCTGCCTGGCAGTATTTTTGTTGGGGGGCTCATGCCGGTGGTTCGCCGGACCGGTAATCTCGCAGAAAGATGCCGGTTACGCCTGGTTCGAGTGCCAAGAGCCTGCATCTCAGACGATTCAACCACATGAACCTTGGCGGGAGTTACTCGAGCAGATCCTCGGGTATCACGCCTGTGAGCGATTCTATTCTGCGCTCTGCGCTCTCTATTTTGGAGCTGCAGATCCTCACAAGCCGGATGCCCCGCTCGAAGAGCTCCAGGCTCTCGTCGAGCGAGAGCCTTCCGGACTCAAGCTCCCTGACGATCTCCTCCAGCTCATCCAGAGCGCTCTCAAGAGATTGCTCCGATATCTCAACCACCCTCCGACATCTTCACATTCCATGCCGCATTACATCTCTCAGAACAGCAATCCTCCCCCGCAGCGCCTGGCAGAGACACATGTTGCGATGACGCTGTTTTTGAGACGATCTCACCGTGCGAGTGCGCTGGACAGCGCTGGATGTTATCGAGAATTACTATAAATATGTTCGTCCAGTGGTGCTGTGTTGGATAATTAAGGCCTATATGGTTGAACGCCATCGGTTTTTACTATAATCACAATTTGTATGAATTGGCCCTATGATATCGTATTCTCAAACATTATTCAACACAGCATCCAATGGTGAATTCCTCCTCGCTCTTATGTATTCAGCAACTTGAAGGACATGCGGGCTGGTCGCTGAATGCACTCCATTGGTCATCGTTTAAGGATTTTCTGTAAATAGATTGACCATGAAATTCGACAAATTGTGATCACGCCAGATTGGAGAGTCTGATTCAAACCGACCGCCTGTGGACTTGAGTCGTGATAGCAGTACTGATGCGGGATAAGACTATTAAGTCCAACGCTCTTATCCATTTGATGACTTGCCCGAAGAAGCAGAGGTCATGCTATGCGTTCGTTTCGACGAATGAATGCTTTCAGCGACCACATTGCATGCTCTGCAAGTTGCTACGCACATAAGAGCGAAGTCCAATTCTACACATGTCGATCTTAACCGCTGACGCATGGAATGCACTCATACCCTCGGAAGGGACGCATAGTGTGACTGGTGCCTCTTCGGGCCAAGTTATCAGATGGATAAGAGCGTTCCTCATTTCCCTGAAGGGTAAGAGCTCCCTGCGCTTCGATCTGTCATCGAAGCAAGTCGAAGGTTTCATGGATCTGGTTATCCAGTGTGCTTCTGCTGGCGTAGAGGCAGCGCATCTACGTTAGTAGATGCTGCTTCTCCACAGGCTCTACCCCTCAGTCCGGCATGGGATCCCCACTTTTATGGCTCTCGTTCTCGAATATCGACTCGAAGAGGAAGTACTTCTCAACATATGCCTTCAGCTCCTCGTCAGATATGCATGACCTTCTCTTCTCCTCATCGTACAGCCTCTTTATCTCGGAGTGTATTAGATTGAGCCGCCAGTCATCCTTGTCTACACTTACATCCATATCCATGAGCTCTCTCAGCGCCTCCTCGACCTTGATCTTCAGAACCTCTCTGCCAGATGTCGGACCTATCATGAGGCTTCTGGTCGCTCCCACGATCTCCGGCGGATACGGCTCGTAGGTGAAGGGGTTCCGGATCACGCCGGCTGTGTGTATGCCGCTCTCGTGTGAGAATATGTTCCTGCCAACCACTGCCTTGTTCCTCGGCACCCTTATGCCCACATGCTCCTCCATGAACTGGGCGAACTCTGTGAGGCATGAAAGGTCGTACTTCTCGAAGCCCTCGACCCTGGTTTTAAGAAACAGCAGAACCTTCTCAAGCTCCGCGTTGCCGGCTCTCTCCCCTATTCCCAGAAATGTGAGGTTCGACCAGTTTGCTCCGTACCAGTAGCCAACTATGGAGTTCACTGTGCCAAAGCCGAAGTCGTCATGGATGTGCGTCTCTATATTTTTAACTCCCAGCTCGCGCAGCCTCAGGACCATGCTGGGTATCGAGTACGGATCGCTCAGACCCTCAAACGGCAGCCCGTACCCGAGGGTATCACAGATGCGGATGGTGCAATCCCTGTCTATATCGATTATATCCCTCACAAGAGGGTAGACAAATCCCTCCAGATCCGAGCGAGTGATGTCCTCCAGATGCGCTCTGGTCCTGAGACCATGGTCGACAGCATACTGAAGCGCGCTCAGATACATCTCCCGCGCAGCCTCCCTGCCTGGAAGCCCCATCTTTATCAGTATGTGAGGATCTGATATCGACATCAGTATGCCGGTCTCTCTGATCCCGTCCATCTCCAGAACAAGATCTATGTCATTCGTGTTCGCCCTGCTCCAGCCGGTGACCTCGGGGTTGCAGCCCCTGTCCAGCATCTCCCTTGCAGCCCTCTTATCGGTGCTGCTGAACAGGAACACCTCCAGCTTCTCTATGCCTATCCTGTGAAGGTATTCGTATATCCTCAGCCGGTCCCTCAGAGTTATGACAATTCCGGGCATCTGGGCCCCATCGCGAAGCGTGGAGTCGCTTATGAAGACATCATTTCCGTTCGGCAATCTTATCTTCGGGAGATCCTCATAGGACATGAACCGCACACGCATCAACCTCCATCCAGGGACCCATGCTCGACGTGCTGCGGCTGAAAGGACAAACTCTAAAAGCAGGCATCAAAGCTGAGTTCCGCACAGGCACGAAGATGCAGGCCCTGGGCTAGATTGTGAGGTTGACGATAATATTTATAAATTCTGCTCGATCTAAAATATAGATCACTATTAATATTATTGGCCCGCATTCCCGCTTGCTTCAGGAGCACCTATTGCCTTGGGATTGATTCGGTGAGCTGGACGTCATCCATTGAATTCGTGGAGTACAAACAGCCATCATTTCCGAGTGCCTGTTAAGACATTCCATTGATCATCGGTTAAGGTTTTTCTGTAAATATATTTGCCATAAAATTTGACAAATTGAGATCGCGCCAGATTGGAGAGATTGATTCAAATCGACCGACTGTGGACTTGAGTCGTGATAGCAGTACGGAGGCGAGATAGGACTATAAGTCCAATTATACACATGTCGATCTTAACCGATGACGCATGTCAGACATTTGAGACCACACCGCGATGTGGACCCAGACTTATAAACGGAGTTCGGCTCAGCACGCAAACCATCGCTGGATCTGCAGCATGCACTCCTGAGCACGAAAGCGATAACGCTCTTATGTATTCAGCAACTTGGAGGTCATGCGGTAGGTTGCTGAATGCACTCATCCGCTCACCAGGAGCGCATAGCATGACTGCTGCCTCTCCGGGCAAGTTATCAGATGGATAAGAGCGAAGCGATAATTGCAATCCGAATAAACCCGCATGACTGCAGCTTTGCCGGAAGAATGGTGCTCCGGTAGGGATTTGAACCCTAGTCGAAGGAGTGAGAGTCCTTCATGATTGGCCGAGCTACACTACCGGAGCGCGGAGCAATGATAGTCCTTCAATCATTTAACCTTTTTGGCCGGATCGCTGCTTCAGGACGCCGCTGATATCCGCACTGAATCAGGCTGCAAGCTCCTGCAGGCGGACATGTGTTTGAGCCCGAATATCCCTCTGACCACCGGTATCCTTCTCAATGTCATGACCAACCCGGCAGGAGGACCTCCGTGAGCCCGGCTCTCCCTGGCTTCCACCCGGTACCGGCAATGCTAAGCTTTATGATCAAGAGTATGATATGTCCCAGGACCTGATGTGTTGGAGCCTCAGGGAGGTCTCCAGCAAGCTCTGGATACAAGTGGCATCGGCATGAACGTAAAAATCCTCCTGTACTCGTTCGGGGATCTGCTCAGGATAATCAGCATACTGATGCTCTTTCCCGGCATGGTCGCAGCATACTACAGAGAGCCCGAGGGAGTGGTGGCCTTCGCATTCACATCAATAATCGCGATGGGGATCAGCTCTCTTCTCAGAAGGCACGGCGAGATGGGTGAGCTCAGCATAAAGAACGGGTTTGCGCTGGTGGCATTCGGCTGGCTGACAGCTGCGATGATAGGCGCGATACCCTACATGCTGCTTGGAATGGGGCTCACAGACTCACTATTCGAATCGATGTCCGGATTTACCACAACCGGCGCATCTGTGCTCACTGAGAGCAACAGCGAGGGGTACTGGATCATAGATGGTGAGCTGGCAAACCGGAGCGTTGCATTTATCGTTGCCGGGTCCGTCGAGTACCTTCTCTGGGCGACAACGAATACAACTGTATCTCCGGTGCTTTCCGAACAGCCCACGTACTATGGCCTCCTCTTCTGGAGGTCCTTCTCCCAGTGGCTGGGCGGAATGGGCATAATCCTCCTGTTCATCGCGATACTCCCCAGGCTCGGGGTTGCAGGCAGACAGCTTTACAGGGCAGAGGTCCCGGGGCCTGATAAGGAGTCGCTGACGCCCAGAATAAGGCAGACCGCAGAGCTGCTCTGGGGGATCTACCTCTCACTCTCCATAATAGAGGTTGTCCTTCTCAAAGTGGCTGGAATGCCGCTTTACGACGCTGTATGCAACACATTCGCCACGATGGCAACAGGCGGATTCTCTCCCCAGTCCCTGAGCATCGAGGCTTACGGAAGCCCGGTGATCGAATACATACTGGTGCTTTTCATGTTCCTGGCAGGAGCAAACTTCGCGCTACATTACAAGACCGTATACCAAGACAGGATGAGCCTGATCAGAGATCCGGAGTTCAGGCTCTACTCTTTAATCGTGATAATCTCCACGCTCTTCATCGCTGCCACTGCCGGCATGGTGAGCCCTGTTCCAGATCGCATAAGATACGCGCTGTTTCAGGTCGTCTCCATCATGACCACGACAGGCTTCTCGACAACAAATTTCGACACATGGTCTCCGGCTGCGAAGATCGTGCTGCTGCTGCTGATGTTTGTGGGCGCATGCGCCGGATCAACCGGTGGCGCGATAAAGGTCGTAAGAGTCCTGCTGACTCTTAAATACGTTCAGAGAGAGCTCATGCTTGCAATACATCCAAAGGCAGTCATCCAGGTAAAGCTTCATGATACCGCTATCAAGGAGGAGATCGTTCGCTCCACGATCAGCTTCTTCGGGATATACATGCTGACCTTCGCCCTGGCATCCGTCACGCTCGCCGCGGTCTCGTATTCGGATCCAGCGATGAATCTGGAGGCGATCTTCTCAGCAGTTGCATCATGTCTCGGAAACGTTGGGCCTGGTTTCGGTCCTGTGGGTCCCTACATGAACTACTCCGCCATACATCCGCTGGGCAAGACGATACTCATTCTGTGCATGTGGATGGGCAGGCTCGAGATCATGACGGTACTTGTGCTCCTGCTTCCGGATTTCTGGAAAAGGTGAGATCAGAGCAGTTCGCTGATCATATTGTACGGGAAGACCGGCCCCTCCCTGCACACACGGTATGGGCCGATGGTGCAGTGCTCGCACTTTCCGATCCCGCATTTCATGTGCCTCTCCATAGATACAAATACGTCTGATTTCATGAAGCCCTTCTCCAGAAGCCTGTTCGTGACCGCCTGGATCATCGGCAGCGGCCCGCAGATCGCAGCTGATGCAGGTGGTGATATCTCCATTTTATCTAGCAGCGCTGGAACCATCCCGACATTACCCCTCCAGGATTCATCGCCGACGTCCACTGTCAGCTCGATCTCAATGCCCTCCATCTTCCAGGACTTGTACTCCTGCATGAAGTACAGATCGTGACGGGTTCTGGCTCCGTATGCCACAAAGACCTCCTCGAACTCATCTCTCCTGTCCACGATGTAGTTAATCAGAGACCTCAGGGTCGCGAAGCCGGAACCGCCCCCTGCTATGACAATCCTTTTATTCATTTTATCGACAGGAAATCCATTCCCCAGCGGCCCGCGGATGCCCAGAACATCACCTATCATGGAATCCATTATTCCGTTTGTTATCCTCCCCGCCCTCCGGATGCAGAGCTGGAGCACATTTCTCGTCGGGCTCGATGCTATCGATATGGGGCACTCGCCCATTCCAAAAAGCGATACCATGACAAACTGTCCCGGGCGGTAGGTGAAGCTCACATCCCTGTCAAGTATCTGGAGAGATATGAGATACGAGTCACGTGTCACGCGATCGATATCCACGATCTCTGCCTGAAAAGGTATGTACTCACTCAACCTGATCCCTCATGAGACGCCCATAGGCTTGCTGTTTGAGACGAGCTCCTGAGAATGTTGCAGATCCTGAAGAAGAATCTTGTGATGCGGGGCATACGCTACGCATTAGAGACATCTCCCGTTGAGCTCTCAGGGATATCTGGCTGGTCGTATAGTCATATCACTGAGCTCAGATGCATGCGACATTGTGGTATTCATGTGGCATTGTGCCAATGCATGCTGAATCCCGACAGCCTGTTCAGGCATTCGAGACCATGAGGTGTGCGATGGAAGCATGTGGTATCAATGGCGCACCCATGCTGTAGTGCATCTCCATCTTGCCATATCAGCATCCTGTTGGGCTCATGTGAGTCCCACAGGATGCTCAGTGATTTATAATGCGTTGATCAACGGTCTCCTGAGGTGTTAAATTTGAGATCTCTCATCATGGTATTGCTGATTGCGGGCGTGATCGCAGGCACAGCAGCCTCGATAACGCCGGAGGAACTCTTCGGCGATGCGAATTACAGCTATCTGGATATGACCGTTCCCGGATTCGGCTCGAACACGACGTTCTCGATGATGGATCACTTCGACAATGCAAGCATGTCATTCTTCAGCCAGTTCTACTTCAGCAGCTCTTCTGTCACTTCCTCCGTATCCATGACATCAGGCCTGAGCCAGCCGCGGAGAATTGAGATACGGGGGCATGAGCCGCAGCTCGTCTACCTCTTCGGAGCTGAGCCGATACCCTACAGGGAGTTTGTATCGCGCGTCTCCCTGCTGGGAACAAACCAGCTCTGGATCGCCGGACCTGACAAATGGACGCAGTACGTTGTATGCCCGGTGAACACACTGCTCAAGCTCATCGCAGACTCCACAGCTGATGGTGTGGCTGACATCTACGAGATATACCCGAACAACACGATCAACCGCAGACAGTACCCCATATTCCCAGGGCCCAACGAGATGAACTTCAGGGCAGATTCTGTTGGAAGGAACATGGTTTTCTTCATAGCGAACAGCATCCCGAGCAACATCGTCATCATAGACGTCGTTCCTGCTGTTCAAACCGCCCCGCCGCAAATACCCCAACAGACAGCTCCCGCCATCTCTGCAGTGAGCGCTGTTCAGGTGTACGCCCCTCCGGCTGCGCCGCTGGCGTCATCACAGGCTGGCGATACTGTTGTGATCATAAGATCCACGGGAATGAGAGGCTATGATGTCTACCTGGATGATGTGTATGTTGGAACCGATGGAAGGGGCGGAGATCCTCTCGATGGCTCGTTCACCCTGAGGGTCGTGGGCAACATGGAGCACTTCATAAAGGTCTGGGATGGCCAGTTCTTCTACGGAAAGCCCAAGTACTATCCGAGGGGCGTGACCACCACGCTCTGGGTCGAGCCCGGATATGCCCTCTACATCTGAAGCAAACGCCCTGAAAAGCAGTTGGTCATAAATATGACACGCCCGGGGATGCCATCAGAACATCTCCAGGGCGTGATGCACTTTTTGTTGATACAGGTCATGCTGTTTTCGGCTTTGGCGGCTTGAGCATCGTCATGGCCACAATGAAGCCTATGACGGCCAGCACAGCCACATACGGGAAGACCTGGATGTACGCGCCGAATATATCCTTGGCCTGGCCTGCCATGATGTTGCCGATGACCGCGCCTGCGCCGTAAGCTGTGAAGACCAGCCCATAGTTGCGCGCGTAATCCTTCGTGCCGAAGAAGCTCGCAGTTGCTGTCGGGGCGATCGCCAGCCAGCCACCCAGACACATCCACAGGATGGCGAAGCTTATTGTGTAAGCTGAGATCGACGCCGGGCTCGTGTATATCAGCAGAGACGCCAGCAGTATCAGTATGAACGACAGCATCGCAGCCCTTGGGGGAGTGAGCTTATCTGTGAGCCATCCGAATATCGGCCTTCCACCACCGTTACAGAATGCGAACGGTATTATCAGGCTGGTCATGAGCGCCGAGGCGCGCGCCTGATCCATGCCAGCGTTGCTCGCAACCTCAAGGCCAACTGGCTTGGAGACGCCTATGGCCATCAGCCCTGCAAGTGTGCCTATAGTGTAGCATATCCAGAGTCCATAGAACGTCGTGGTCTTGGTCATCTCGCTCCTCATGAACTCTGCTTTTGGAGCGGCTCCAGCCTTTGGCTCAGGCGGTTTCCAGCCCGCTGGTGTCCAGCCGGCGGGTGGGAACACAAGCACAGTCGAAAGGACCACGGTTATTATCAGGAAGGCTATTCCAAGGAAGCGGAACATGTTCAGCACGCCGAAGTTTGCGGTTAGATAATCCGCTATCGGTCCGGTGACGGCTGCAGAGAAGCCGAAACCAAGAACCGTGAGCCCCACAGCGAGCCCTCTCCTATCCGGGAACCATCTCGCAGATGTCGTGATGGGGCAGTTGTATGCTATTCCCACACCGAGACCGCCGATAACGCCGTAGTATATCGCAAGCGTTGTGGGAGATGTGGAGAAGGACGCCAGAATCCATCCAAGACCCACAAGAACGCCGCCTCCGATTCCGACCTTCCGAGGCCCGAGCTTCTCTATGTACTTTCCGACCAGGGGCATGGTCAGGGCGAAGATCAGCAGGAAAACGATGTACGGAATCTGCATGGCAGTCGCGCTGACAGTCAGCCCGTAGTTCTCTGTGAACAACTTCTTCAGCGGCGGGTTTATTATACTGTATGCATAAATGGCACCAAGACAAAGCTCTATCAGAAGGCCAGCTATCACAAGGATCCAGCGCCCTGACTCAGCCTTCATTCCCATAATTTTCACATCATCAGACATGAATAACACCTCTTCAGGATGCTCTGCATGCTATACAAATTGTACTAATTTATTATACAGTTTAATTATTATAAAATTCCAATCGCCACTCTCTTCACTACCCTCCTTTACCACTTTGGCAAACCTGATGAATGCATCAGGTTTATTTTAATTGATAATGTAGGTAACTCTATTTAAAATTAGCGCATAAGGTGCACCATGGATGGAGCTTTTGATGACGCTAAAATGTAACGACAAACCGGCCATACACTTTGGAACATTTATTCATATGCATCCTCGAAGATCCGCCGGATTTGAACGTGCTGAACATGACAGATCGCCCGCTGCAGTTGTGCACCCGTGTCGATTGTGACTTGCATCATTGAATTCAGAAGCATGCGACATTATGAGATTCATGTGGCATTATGCCAATGCATGCAGAATCTGATGGCCAGTTCGGCTATTCGAGTACACACATAACTGAATCAAATATAATTTGACGAAAGTATAAAAGATGTTCAATCAAACAAGTACACGACCCGTATGCTCTGCCTTGGCGCTCCTGGAGTTTCACACACTCCAGCTTTGAGGTGCATGGGCTGAGACGTTATATCTGGCTGACGGCCACACCACCTGTTTCCCGTCATATTTGGGGAAACCCTTATATTGCAGCTGGGCCAACTCAAGCCAGCCTGTGTCTTGGGGCCATAGGGTAGCCTGGTATCCTACAGGACTGGGGGTCCTGTGACTCGCGTTCAAATCGCGATGGCCCCATACGGGGCTGCTCCTGTACGGGTTTTGGATGATATGAGTTTTTGATACGATCGTCCGAGCATGCCGGTTTTTGAAAAAGCTCCACAATCGCCTGATCGACCGCTGAGTCTGCAGAATAACCGATGAATGTATAAACAGCCATGAAGCATGGTGACCAGAGGGATCACAACGCAGATCGCTTCTGAATGCATGATGCTTTTTTATCATGCTAATAAGATGATCATAGATGATCCGGCTTGAACAGATGCCCTGGGGGAGATCCATGAGAAGGGTGAAGTTTGATGTTGCTATTGTCGGCGCATCGCCCGCCGGGCTCTCTGCTGCAGCATGCTCTGCCCGTACCGGCGCGAGGACCGTGCTCGTCGACAGGGATCTCGCATCGGTGCCGAATGCCAACACGGTATTCGATGGGATGGCATCTGTTGCATATCTCAATGTGGATCGGTTCTCCATTCATCAGGTCAGTGGCATGCGGCTCGTCTCCCCATCAGGCCATACCCTTGAGATCGATGCAAGAGGCCATTTCCTGGACAGGAAGAGGTTTTATGCTCATCACCTGAACTCAGCAGCCGACTGCGGTGCTGAGATCATCGAATCAGAGGTCAGGTCTGTATCGAGATCCTCGAATGGCATGGAGCTCTCGCTCTCCTCCGGCGATGTGATCGATGCCAGGATCGTCATAGATGCTGCCGGTGTGGATTCTCGGATTGCATCATCTCTGGGAATCAAAACCATGCGTCATCCAGAGGACGTGGCCTGGGCTGTCGAGGTCGATGTGCGCCATCCGGGCATCGGGGAGGAGGATCGGTTCGAGTACTGGGTGGGGAGCATAGCACCGGGATGGAAGGCCACGTTCTCACCCGCTGGCGATGACATGGCCACGCTGGGGGTCTTTGTGAGACGCCACGGGAGAGACGTTCAGATGTTTCTGGACGCGTTCCTGAAGAGGTTCATCAGAAGAAGAGCCGACTCATATCACGGCCTGGAGCAGATGAGGATCATGGAGACCAGGCGGGGCGGCGACCCGATCGCAGCACTTCCGGGGAGGATTGTTGATGATAGTATAATGGTCACAGGCGGGGCT
This sequence comes from Methanothrix sp., assembly GCA_029907715.1. Lineage (NCBI taxonomy): Archaea > Methanobacteriati > Methanobacteriota > Methanomicrobia > Methanotrichales > Methanotrichaceae > Methanothrix > Methanothrix sp. The sequence goes on along the minus strand of JARYLI010000005.1, from coordinate 59,733 downwards.
GCAGCCCAGAGCGGGCTAGCCTACTCGATGCACGCCGGTTCGATATGCGGCGACGTTGCAGGCAGAGCTGCCCTGGCAGGAGATGCATCCGGGAAGCGCCTCTCAGAGTACAGCAGAAGGTGGTGGCGGGAGCTCGGCCTCGAATACGTTCTCGGAAGGGCATCGCTTGAGAGTCTCAGATCGATGAGCGATGATGAGATCGACCGGCTCTTTCTCTCCCTCTCCGGCCGTGATCTGCTGGCATCTGGAGGTCTGTGGAAAAAGAGCGCGAATGCTTTTTTGAACGTGGCAAGAGCCATGCCAGGCATGCTGCCGCGATTTATTCTCAATCTGCTCCGGTTTTGAGGATCCTCCAGGAACTCTCACTTCCCGCTCTGCTTCTCATCCCACCAGCCGATCTTAGCATCCGGAACGCAATCTATTCCCGGAGAGTACGGCTTTATATCGATCAGCGGTGTGCCGTCGAGTGCGTCCAGGCCCCTGACCTGCAGCCTTCTCCCATCCACAGACAGCAGCTCTGCGACACTGAATGCCACCGGATTCGGCCGATCCGGGGATCGTGTCGCAAAGACCCCATGGACACGGCCGTCATGAGGCGGTACAGCTCTGAGCTTCGTTCTGTCTGCTCTGTCCAGCCAGTAAAGCACTATGAGATGCGTGCATTTCTCAATATCCATCAGCCCATCCTCAAACTCGGGAAAGATCTCGATCTCGCAGATCTCTCTGGAGACCCTGCCCTGGTGCGGCGCCTCGGCCCTGCTGGTGAAGGGGGTGTGGATCACCCCAATGGGTCTTAGTACCATCTCGCTCTCCATGTCCATTCATCCCATCTGCCAACTGCCCGACCTGAAGACCGGAGCTTGTGACTGAAGGAGATACTATGTTGTTCCATCTATCTGATCAGCCTGTCGGCGATCTCTCCCATTATCGCGATCTCTGGGAGTGCTCCGCCGGTCAGGCTTGCCCTGAATAGATCCTTACGTTTCGGTATCACGCCGATGACCCTGTCCCTGTCGATCATATCCAGGATGTCCTCAGAGTCCTCATCGATTCTGTTCACGATGAAAAACACATCTTTTCCAATCTTTTCGCCCATCTCAGCTATCTTCTCAGATAGCTGTACAGACTCGTAGCATGGATCTATGACAGCCACGATCTTATCGCAGCCTGTCTCCACACCCCTCCCAAAGTGCTCTATTCCAGCGTCTGTATCGACGATCACATATTCTCCATTGGTCCTGAGCTTCTCCAGAAACTCCCGGGCGAGAGCGCCCATGGGGCACGCGCACCCTTCGCCGAAGTTGTGGATCTTGCCTATGGCGACGAGCTTTACCATCTCATCACCAACCACGACCTCCGGAGGTATATCCTTTATCTGGAACTCCTCTGGAATTATGCTCAGCGCCTCTCTCCGTTCGGATCTGATGAAACGCATCAGTCTCTCACTGAGCGCCCTCTTTCCTCCTAAGGATTCCATGAAGTCTTTCGGCTGATCAAAGCCGAGCATCCTGTAAATTCCGAAGTTGGACTCGTCAGCATCGACCACAAGAACCCTCGTGCCCCTTCCAGCAATCTCCCTGGCGAGAAGAGCTGAAACTGTGCTCTTACCGCTACCGCCCTTGCCGCATATCAGTATCTTCATCATCCACCTCCAAAAAAAATTCAGGCCAGGAAGGCCATCTTGTTCAGCGGAATTGGCACGCCGCTCCCAACGCCGTTCTTTGTGTAGAAGAGATCGACCTTCCCGTCGTGTGCCCAGTAGTTGGTCGGGTAGTAGAGCGGGAGCGCTGGAAGTTCTCTCGCGTAGACCTCCTGTATCTCGTTCACCAGCTCTCTTCTCTTCTCCGGATCCATCTCCGAGATCTCCCTCTTGAGAAGATCACTCAGCTCCTGGTTATCGTATCTGGCGCTGTTGAAGCCAGACCCTGTGATCACCTTGTTCAGTATCGCCGGATCTCCGCCCATTCCGCCGTGCCCGCTGAGCGCGAGATCGAAGTTCCACTCGTTGACCGCGTTATCAAGAGTCTTCGAGTCGACGCTGCGCATGTTGACCTTTATGCCCGCCTCCTCCAGATCTCTTTTTATGAGCTCGCCAGCGCGCTCATTGCTCGATGTGACGAGAAGCTCAACCTCCAGCGTCTTTCCGTCCTTCTCGAAGAAGACCCCCTTCTTCTCATACCCCAGCTCCTTCAGGAGCTCGCCCGCCTTCTCCGGATCATGGGCATACTGCTCAACATCCGGATTGTACCACTCGCTGTCAGGCGCGAAGAGGCCGGGGCTCGCAGGAACACCATACCCGCGCTGGGCTATCTCAACGAGCTTCTCCCTGTCTATGGAATACGCAAGAGCCTGTCTGAACCTGACATCGGAGAACGGCTCCTTCTTGTGGTTTATCATGAGCTTCGCGAGCCAGTCGTGCGCGCCCTCGAGAACCACGAAGCTGCCCCTGAGCCCCTCAGCGACCTCTGGAGGCACAGCCGCAGCATCGACCTCGCCTCGCTTCAGCGCCGGCCCTGCCATCTCCTCGCTCAGCTTGACGAACTTGAGCTGCTTCACCTTCGGAGCGCCCTGGTAGTAATCCTCATTAGCCTCGTACAGATAGGTGCCCTGGGCCTTGTTGTAATCGACAAGCTTGAACGGTCCTGTGCCTGTAAGCGCCTTCGCATCCTGGAAATCCTCCGGCTTCGTCACATCGATGTAGATGTGCTCCGGGAGGATCGGCAGTGTACCTGCGACCTGGTCCAGGAACGGGGCGTAGGGCTTCGCCAGGTAGATCTTAACCGTGTGATCATCGATCTTCTCAGCCCTATCCACAGTGCTGCTGTCGACCCACTGGTACGGATGCTCTTTTATGTAGTTGATCGTGAAGACCACATCGTCCGCTGTGAATGGCTCGCCGTCATGCCATTTCGCGTTCGGATTCAGATTGAAGATGTACGCGTTCTCGTCCTTCAGATACTCCCAGCTCTCTGCGAGCGCAGGCACGAAGCCGTTCTGGTCCTTCCAGACCAAGGTATCGAAGATGAAGCTCATCCGCACATATCCGGGACCCCTGGAGTAGTGGAGGTACGGCGATGGGTACCCCCAGTCCCCGGTCGTGTCCGCTATCGTGTATACCGGTATCTCCTCTGCAACTGCCGGCAGAAGAAGCGATATCAGCATGGCAGTGCAGAGGATCTTTACCAACCTGCTCATGTTCTACATCTCCTTTTCAAGTTAATATGAAATTTTTCCTACATATATGAATTCTTTGTCATTGAATAACATCTTTAATGAAATTGCTTGCAACAAGTCTGGCTCATCAATTTAATCTGGCAACTAAAGTGTCGTATTTATTGGTAGAGGTCATTAAAGTTGCTAAATATAAAGGAGGGATTATGTCCCTCACATCACTCCCGCAACCTTCAGGGGATGCATGCCAGCGTTCTGGAGCTGGGCCAGCATATTCTGGTCAACCTGGAATCTCTTTATAACGCTCACCGCGATCTCTGGCTCATCCCAGTAGTCCATCATGCGAACATCCATCACGAGCTTCGGTGCCCAGGATGGGCCCTTCCAGTCCTTCGTCTCCGTGAGCTCGTACATCCTAGTCCAGTTGAAGCTCAGAACCAGCGCATCCCCCTGCTTTGCGGTATCGTTCCATCTAACGAATATCCCTGCGACGTCGCTCTGGTTGTACTTCGCCCTGAGCGCGTTCTTCTCTGTATCCGTCAGAGCCATGACGAAGATGCCGCTCTTTCCGACCGTCGCATCCCAGAGAATCTGGAGTGCGTCATCCTTGCACCATGGAGGCACTGCTATCACCTTGTAGCTCTCAGCGCTGCTGTTTATCGGCAGCTCCTTCTCCACGTATTTCGCGATCATGTATCCGCTGGTGACTCCGGGGCAGAGATGGTCGTGGAATGAAGCTGCCTGAATGAAGTCGAAGCTTGCGTTCCTGGCCCACACATTTGATATTCCCACAAGCGAGAACTCGTTCCCATCGAAGATCTTCTCGTTAAAAGTTCTGTTACCTTCATCGGTGTTGTTCAATAGGTAATCGAGATCCACATTTGCCTTTGAGATCTTTGAGAAGACTGCATCATCCGACGCAGCTTTCAACCCCTCTAGACTCATCGAGAGCGCCTCCGCCTTCACTTCCAGATACAGCGCCTCTTTGCTGTTCTTATCGAAGAAGTAGAACCACAGCGGCTTCCAGTGCGGCCTCAGAACCTGAAAGAGGTTTCCGTCGCCATGAGAGCAGCCTGCGGTCTCTGAGACTCCCTTCAGCGCCTTCTGGGTGGTCATGCCTGAGACGATCGCGTAACCAGCATTCGTCAAAACAAGTATGTTCTCATCGCCTTTCTGGAAGGATAACTCGCTCATCGCCTTCTCTGCAGCTCTGACACCAATCTCCTGTATCGCGGCATCGTCTGCAAACGCGCATGATATCAGGACAAGGGTGATGCAGATACTACTTAAAACAAATCTCATCATACCATCACCGATTTTGGAATATTAGTATACTACTATTTAAGATTAATCTTAACAATTGTAGCAAAAATGCCTGCAGCATGGGTTTTTTGTGATGGAGTCGATACATTCGTAATCTGCCAGACTGTTTATCGCCTTTGCCAGATCGTATGGGGTTGAGGATCATGGGCTCGAATAACTGAACGCTATCAGCTATCAGGAATACTGCTCTGGCATAATGCTGCATGATATCCACGAGGTTGGATGCGTCAGAACTCGTCGATTCGAATACCGTATCGGGTGATACTGCAACCACAGATGGCCAGACATCTTGTCGTCTATTCGAACCTGGCCGATCATCCGCTACATCAGTCGGGTAGATCTCCAGGACAGTGTCGATCGCCAACCTTTTTATGTTCCCGGACAGACTCGCTCTCATGGAGATACTCGCAGATGTTGGCGGCAGGCCCGGCATTGATTGCGGTGGCTTCTGCACCTACTGCTACTTCAGGGGCGTGAAGCCGGTTCCGCCCTTCGGCTGCAAGCACTGTCTTCCGTTCAGGAAGGGCTGCGATTACTGCACCAGGGCCATAATCGAGGGCTACCCCGGATTCAAGCCGATCGATGCGGTGGTGTTCGATGTCGCCCAGGCCTCTTATGGAGCCACGCCGGACAAGGTGACCATAAGCGGTGGTGGAGACCTGAGCTGCTATCCGGATCTTCTGAAGCTTGTGAGGATTCTCGGTCAGAAGAGCGTCCCGATACATCTGGGGTACACCAGCGGCAAGGGCTTCAAGCGGGGCGATGAGGCGGATGAGCTTGTGGACGCGGGCGTCAGAGAGGTCTCATTCACAGTCTTCTCCACAGATCCTGAGCTGAGACGGAAATACATGCATGATAAGCATCCAGAGGCGGCTCTATCAAACCTGAGGATATTCTGCGAGAGGTGTGATGTCTATGCTGCAGCGGTCCTGCTGAAGGGCGTGAACGACAGGGAGGTCCTTGAGAGGACATGCCAGGATCTCGAGGACATGGGAGCAAAGGGCCTGATCCTGATGAGGTTCGCAAACCATCCTGAGCAGGGATTGATACTGGGAAATGCGCCTATCATCCCAGGGCAGGATGTTCACACCGTCGAGGAGTTCAGGGACACTGTTACTGAGATGAATCAGAGATACAGAATCAGGATAACCGGAACTCCACTCTGGGACCCGGAGACGAAGGCGCCTTTTGCTCTGTCCCACAATACCGAGAGGCTCAGATCCCTCCCGGAGCTGAGGAGATCTGCGACGATCATCACGGGATCGATAGCCGCTCCGCTGCTGGAGAGGATATTCTCCGCGCTGGGTGGAGATGTGAATGTTATCGCCACGAAGAAGGACGTAGCATGCCTCATGACGATCGACGATCTCAGGGATGTGGACCTCTCCAGGGTCAGAAGGACCGTCGTCATTCCGGGGAGAATGCTTGCGCATGAGAGGGAGGTGAAAAAGGAGCTCTCAAGGGATGGTATCGACAGGCTGATAGTGAGAGGTCCGGACAGGCTCACAGTCGATGGCGAGATGAGCATCTCGATGACAGAGGAGGAGGTCATAGAGCTAGAGCTTGAGGCCTTCGCCGAGCTGATCGATGAGATCAACGCGCTCGGCGTGTAAGAACGCGAACGCGGAGATCAGGATGCGAGGCATCTACACCCTGATACTGGACCTGGAGCATGGGATCCGGATAAGAGTTGGCTCTCTCGGCGAGATTCTGTTTCCAGAAGGATACTACGCGTACACCGGCTCTGCCCGCGGCCCGGGCGGCTTCAGGCGGATAAATCGCCATATTGCGGTGATGAATGGTGAGAACGCCACGCGCCGCTGGCATATCGATTATCTCCTTCCACATGTCATTTTGAGGGATGTCATCACCACAGCAACCGATAGGGATCTAGAATGTGAGGCAGCCAGGAGGATCGGCGTGAATTGCATCCCTGTAGCGCGTTTCGGATGCACCGATTGCAGATGCACGAGCCATCTGCATTACAGCCCGAGTTACAGAGAGATGCTGTTTGCTTGCAGGAAAGCACACAGAGATCTGCTGAATCTCTGAATTGTCTTAGGGCAGATGAATCCTCTGTGCCAGCAACTCGGGACCATGCAGGCTTGGAGACACATGGCACATATTCATCTGTAATACGATCAAAAAGATAAGCCAAATGATAGGGCAGGCTGAATTTCCCTCAGCCCAGCTACATCGAGCACGCGATGGCAGCTGTCGGAGCAGGCGAGTGCGCCGCAGGTCCGTCAAATGCTGTGCATTTGAAATCCTGTCAGGCATGAAGACCGGAGTCTGTGTGCTGAATTCCCAATCAGGAGAGCCTCCTCAGCTCCTCCAGCAGCAGCGCCTCCTCATCACTGAGCGGCGGCTCATCATCGTCCTGGATCGTATCGACAACCTGACGTATGGCTATTCCCACCAGGAGCCCTTTGAGGAATGACAATCTCTCCTCATCAACTATGGATGATACGACTCTGTGGATGTATCTCTCCAGAGTTGTGCCGGGTATCGTTCTGTATGAGTTCAGCTCGTACACAACGCTGAAGATCTCGTCCTCCAGGAATCCGAGACTTCTGAGGAAATCGGTGATATCCACCTCGTCAGAGCCCTGCGTGGCCACATAGCCCGTGTAGCCATAGTTCATGCTTAATCATTAAGTTTTTAATGTATATAACCTTAGCTGAGGCTTGAGGATGTAAGAGCTCCATCTTATCCGGAGCGTGCAGCATATGAGTTCCTGTTCTGTGACTCTGGAAGGTTTTGAGTGCGTCTCAGCGCACTACATCAGTCTTTCGGCGCATGTGGGGCTGAGTGAGTACCTGCATCCCATCGATCAACAGCATCCATCCCGGCGAAGGCTATCGATTGCCTCTGCCTCCAGCTCGAGCCCAAAAATGTCGCGATATTATCCCGGAGCATCTCTTCTGCGCTGCCAGTTGTTCGATGCACCGTCATCCGGAAGGTTTAAGTAAGTAAAATTGTCCATACTCAAGATATCTGGATAAACTCCAGAGGCCATATAACACCCGGTGAGAGGGTCTCCTCCCTGGATCTGCGTCCAACCTCTCACCCGCTTCCTTTGCATATGGCGCCTGGGGTTCTGTCGAGGGCCTGAATCGATGAACGGCAAAGCACAACAAGTGCTGCTTGAATCGTGCGGACAGGATGCGCAACATCCGGCGCTCGCATGAGAGCAGCACAAAGGGCGTATGCTCTCAGCAGAGAGCTGTGCCTGGTGCACGAGCGCACCCAGTTTTTTCGCAGTCTCAACACCTATTTTAATATAGATGTTTTACCGGAATACCATGGAAGTCTCTATAGAGGTAACAAGGAGCCCTGCATTCCGGCAGGTCTACGCGATAGGAGCCATTGGCGGTCACAGCCCGTACGATTTCAGGATATCATTCTACAATGATTCACCGAGAGCTTTCATAGAGGGCGGAAAGCAGCTGAGCGCGGTCGAAAGGAGCATGGAGGTTGAGGTCATACTCTCTCCGCTGGCGGCAAAGGAGCTTGCTGAGTGGCTGATGAACCACATAAAGGAGTACGAGAAGCTCTTCGGGGAGATCAAGCGCCCTGGGAAGCCGAAGGAGCCTGAGAGATCATCCCAGCTCCAGGGTTACATGTAGGGGGAAGCGGGATGCATACCAAGGAGAAGATCCTCATACACAAAGGCATTGACATGGTGAAGCGAGGAATGCATGAAAAGGCCCTGGAGTACTATGACAGAGCGCTGGAGATCAACCCGAACAGCTCGGATGCCTGGAACAACAAAGGAGTTGCGCTGTACAACCTGGACAGGATCGATGAGGCGCTCCAGTGCTACAACAGAGCACTGGAGATCGATCCAGATAACCTGGATGCCATGAGGAACATCGCGTTTGTCCACCGCGCACGTGGTGATTTTGAGAAGGCAATGGAACTCTACGAGACCGTTATGGAGAGGGGCGGAGATGCCTACGACCTGGAGGCGAAGGCAACCATACTCGTGGCGCTGGGCAGGTTCCAGGAGGCGATCGAATGCATCGGCAGGGCTTACGAGATGACTCCTGACCCAAGGTTCGAGGTCGAGATGGCTGCCATAATCGGAAAGGTCCAGGCGATGGAGGATCTCGCCCGGGAGAGCAGCGGCTCCGAGCAGAGCGGAGGGTGAGGATCTGGTCGATTGGCCGGTGCATGGAGGGCGCGCATGAAAGGATTTATAATGATAAATGTCGAGCCGGGCTCCGAGAAGCAGGTCTTTGACTCCCTTCAGAGAATCAGAGATATAAAGGAGGTCGTGCCGGTTTACGGTGAGTACGACTTCATAGCGATAGCAGATGTCGAGGCGATATCTGATCTTAACAGGATAGTTCTCTCGGTTCGCGAGATACCCAGCGTGACAAACACAAGAACAATACTCGGCATGGAGCTAAAGTTCTAGATGACAGATCTTCCGAAGAGCATATTCCCCCTGTACCTGTCGGTCTTCGTCTCCGTTCTGGGTTTCTCAGTGGTGGCGCCGGTATTTCCCCTTTATGTCCTCGATCTCGGGGCCACGCACCTCATGCTGGGGATAATAATCTCTGTTTACGGCGCGGTTCAGCTGCTGACGCAGATGCCCGCCGGGAGGCTCTCAGATCTCAGGGGGAGAAAGCCGGTTCTTCTCGTCGGTCTTCTGACATTTGCGATGATGCCGCTGCTCTACATTTATGCCTCGAACGTGTATCAGCTTGTACTGATAAGAATCTTCGGCGGCATAGGAGCTTCGATGGTCTGGCCGGTCGCCATGGCCCTGATAGTGGACTGCGTGGATCAATCTCACAGAGGCCTTGCCATGGGCTGGTACAACGCATCATTCTACTCCGCCGTGGCTGTGGGGCCGGTCATCGGAAGCATCCTCTACGGAGTCTTTGGAATAAAAGCGCCGTTCGTCTTCTGGAGCATGTTTGCCACTGCAGCTCTTGTCATAGTGATCTTCGTCGTCAGAGAGCCACCGATCAGGAGCGGGGTGCTGTCCTCAAACACACACAGATCCAGGCTGATCATAGATGGATCCATGATAACGTTCATCATATGCTGCAGCGTGGTGATGCTACCCGGCCTGATCGGGGGGTTCAACATGACGCTGCTGCCGGAGCTGGCGCTGAGCGTCGGTGTGGGCGTGTCTCAGCTGGGCATTCTGTACCTCGCGTACGCAGGCACCAATGCTCTTTCCAATATATATTTCGGAAGAATAGCGGATCTCGGCCACCGCAGGCTTCTCATAAGCGGAGGAAGCCTCGGCTGCGCTCTTGGATTCGCGGCGCTCGGCCACGGTCCGGGGCTTCTCCCGCAGCTTCTGGCCCTCTCACTTCTCGGCCTGAGCTCCGGAATGTGCACACCCGCAGCTGCTGTGGTGGTCTCGGATGTCACAAGCCCTGAGAGGAGGGGGGAGATCTTCGGGATCTTCAACACCTCCAGAATGCTCGGGGTCGTCATAGGCCCTATAATAGCTGGCCTCACAGCGGATCTCAGCGGTTTGGCAGGAGCGCTCACAGCATTCCTGGCCGTTACCCTGATGATCTCAGCCATGACTCTGAGCCTGAGGGAGACCTGAATCTCCCATGTAGGCTGCATTTTTTGTGCATGCAGTCTGCAGAGATCGACAGAGATAAATTGTGTGAAGATTCACAGCACTTTCAGATTCCGGTCGTGTGTTTGAATCGCCAAACAGAACTGCCGGGGATCGCCACTGGATCACAAATCCTGCGATGCAGAATGCTCCAGTAATTGTGCGCACACGCGACACAGAATGAACGGCATCAGGAAGAGATGAGCCCGGATGAGATGTTCACGCAGGGCGTGAAGGTAATCGGAGGCTTTGAGGGGCATTTATAAAAGGGGATGGATATCGTGGAGATCGTTCTTGGAATAAGCGGCGCATCTGGTGTTGTGTATGGGACAAGGCTGCTGGAAGTCCTCCGTGAGCGCTGCTTTGTCAACCTCATAATCACCGAGGCTGCGAGGAAGATACTGGAGATAGAGTGCGGTAGATCTCATAAGGAGATGATCTCTCTGGCGGATCGCGTATTTGAGCCGGACGATCTCACATCGCCCATAGCAAGTGGCTCCTATCTGTTCGATGCCATGGTTGTGGCCCCATGCAGCATGAGAACGATGGCTGCAATAGCCTGCGGCATATCGGATACGCTTATAGCCAGGGTGGCTGATGTCTGTCTCAAGCAGAGGAGGACGCTCGTTCTGGTGCCTAGGGAGACTCCGCTGAGCCTCATACACCTCAGAAACATGGTCGCGGTCTCAGAGGCAGGAGGAATCATACTTCCAGCATCGCCATCATTCTACTCCAGGCCCAGAAGCGTGGCGGAGCTAGTGGACACTGTTGTATGCAGGATTCTGGACATTCTCGGGATTGATAACAGCATATCGCCCAGATGGCGCGGTTTCGGTGGAAATGCTTATAATGATACGGGTGAAGAGCGGTAGTAGGTGAATTGAATGAAGTGTCAACTCTGTGGGGTGGAGAAGGAGACATTTCCCGTAAAGGCGAAGCAGGTGACGATCTTTGGTCCCAAGGATACCACGTTCTACATCTGCCAGGAGTGCCTTGAGCTGAGCCATCAGGCATACCTTGACAAGGAGTTCCTCCTGGTAAAGGGAGGGACCGGCGGAAAGGGGCACTGATGCATCTCCAGCCCAGCGCCCGCCTCTGGAATCGTGCCATGGGGAATGCAATTGTTAACAATAAACTTAAGTAGGATTCAGTCCTGGAGACCGAATGCAATCTTATAAATCACCATGGGGATTGATACTTTGGCACCTTTTATAGAGATCAAGGATCTGACTGTTCGGTTCGGTGATCTTGAGGTCCTGAGCAATGTGAATCTCGAGATCGAGGAGGGTGAGTCGGTAGGGATCCTGGGCAGGAGCGGCGCGGGCAAGAGCGTTCTGATGCATGTCCTGAGAGGGGTTGAGGTATTTCCAGGCATAAGTGGAAGTGTTGTTTACCACATCGCAATCTGCGATAGATGCGGATATGTTGAGCCGCCGAGCAGGGTGGGCGGTCAGTGCAGATGCGGTGGCACTTTTAAGGCTGCTGAGGCAGATTTCGCAAAGCTGGGGATAAACGATCCTCTCAGGAGAGCCGTCGCCAGACGAATCGCCATAATGCTCCAGAGGACGTTCGCCCTTTACGGCGATGAGAGGGTGATCGTGAACGTCATGAGGGCTGTGGAGGACACTGGAGAGACGATAAGCGTTCACAGGGCAGCTGATCTCCTCGATGAGGTCAACCTCTCGCACAGGATGATGCATGTGGCGAGGGAGCTCAGTGGCGGCGAGAAGCAGAGGGTTGTGCTCGCCAGACAGCTCGCAAAATCGCCGATGCTCCTTCTTGCGGATGAGCCCACAGGAACCCTGGACCCGGCGACCGCAGCTCTGGTCCACGACTCCATAAAAAGAGCTGTCAGGGACTTCAAGATGACCATGGTCATCACCAGCCACTGGCAGGATGTCATGGTGGATCTGGCAGACAGGGCGATACTTCTCGATCACGGGAAGATTCAGGCAATAGGCGATCCCAGGAAGATAGCGGACCAGTTCATCGCCATGGCTGGAGAGATCGGGAAGAGGGAGCCGGTCGCCGTTGGCGAGCCCATAATCAGAGCAATAAACCTCTCCAAGAGATACATCAGCATAGATCGTGGTGTTGTCAAGGCGGTGGATAACGTATCCTTCGAGGTCTATGAGAGGGAGATATTCGGCATAGTGGGCGTCAGCGGCGGCGGAAAGACCACGCTCTCGAAGATAATCAGCGGGCTAATAACCCCGACGAGCGGGTTCGCGTTTGTCAGGGTCGGAGATGAATGGGTGGATATGACGCTGCTCGGAGCGGACGGCCGCGGCAGGGCCACGAAGCACATAGGAGTCCTGCACCAGGAGTACACGCTCTACCCGTACAGAACCGTCATAGAGAACCTGACAGAGGCTATAGGGCTCTCGCTTCCGTATGAGCTGGGCGAGAGGAAGGCGATTCACACGCTAACGACCGTTGGATTCACAGATGACGAGGCTGAGATGATCCTGAACAAATATCCTGATGAGCTGAGCGAGGGCGAGCGGCACAGGGTCGCCATGGCTCAGGTCCTCATAAAAGAGCCCAGGATAGTCGTTCTTGATGAGCCCACAGGCACGATGGATCCGATAACGAAGATAGAGGTGAGCAAGTCCATCCTCAGCGCAAGGGAGGAGATGGAGGAGACATTCGTCATAGTGAGCCACGACATGGACTTCGTCAGCAATGTGTGCGATCGCGCTATGCTTATGAGGAATGGAAGAGCAGTCTCTATCGGCGCTCCGGCAGATGTCCTGAAGCTGCTCACAGAAGAGGAGGAGCGCGAGATGCTGGGGAGCTGATCTCCGGCGTCGGATTCCGGCGGCAAGGAGGCGTATGAGGGTCAGAGTAGATGGATCGGAGATATCTCTGAGGGATGGGGCCACCCTGGGCGAGGCTCTCGAGGCTGCCAGCTCCACAGTATCGCCAGGAGCTGTGATCGGCATCATAAAAGGACGCGGAGAGAAGGCGAGAGCCACAGACTCCTACTGGCTTGTCACGACCAAGGGCAGAATAAGGATCGATCTCCTGGATACTGGCCTGAAGGATGCATGGCATGAGGCGGTGGAGCGGATAGGTGGTCTGGAGGGAAGATGGTCTGATTCAGGTGCTGTTGCGTTTGGGAACTTCCCATCATCGATATCTCCGGGGAGGGGCGCATATGAGTACAGCAGGTTTGATGTGCTCCTCGGCGCCAGCGGCTTCGAAAGCGAGAAATCCCAGCTGATCTTCATCAAGCGCAGGCATTCCGCGGTCTACGGTGTGCCGTCTGAGAGCAGGGGGATCCTCGCGAGGGTCGTCGGCGGGAAGAACATACTCGACAGGCTGGATAAGAACGACCGCATACTCAAAGTGGAGCCGATCGTCGAGTGGGAGGACCTGACCGAGAAGCTTGTCACATCCGACATGTCGTTTCCACTTGCCGATGGGATGGAGATCTACTCCAGGTTCGAGGTCGATCTCATCCAGGACGCTCCAAGAGGGGCGGAGTTCTTCCTTGCAGCGACGAGGGATGGAGCTCTGAAGGTGGATGCGGTCTCGAGCTCATACATCTCCTCGCATGTCCTCAAGGGCGAGCCGATAGAGTTCGAGCACAGAGAGCCGCGGCTTGAGGGCGCAGTTACGGTGAGGACTTCCGGAAGAGGGCTGGGCCACATATTCATCTACAAGGCTGACAGAACATCCAACCCTGGCCACTCTGTCGTCGGAAGGGTCACTGCAGGTCTGGACCTCCTCAAGCTCGCATCCCCCGGCCAGCGTCTCACCGCAAAGGTAAGACCTGAGAGGTTCATGGTGCTTGGCATGCCGCTCAGCGATGCGATGGAGCTCGCAAGATCCAGGGGCATAGAGCCATCGGTCGATGGCTACACCGGAGATGACGCGGTCGTCATCGAGCAGAACCCGCCGACAACCATGGAGGTTCTGAAGGCCGGTAAGGTTTCACTGAAGGCGATACAGTCATCCAGGCTGGTGAGGATAGAGCTCTACGACGATCTGGCCCCGAAGACCCTGGACTATTTCAGGCATGTTGTGGGGCTCAAGGAGCGGCCGGTGGGGCCTCTTCCGGTATTCTTTGTTTATGAGAACACGGTTCTGTTCAAGCCGTTGATCGACGCGCTCAGATACAAGGAGTTGCTGCCTGAGAACAAGCCCACAGGTCCTGTGCCTGCGGGATCGATAGGCGTCACGAACCAGGTGGCGAAGAGGACCGGGCTGATTGGAGTGAAGTTCGTAGAGGACAGGAGGTATGGCCCCTCCGGGGAGAAGTTCGAGGGCACGAACATCATCGGCAGGGTTATAGATCTTGACAAGCTCAGGGACGTGAAGGAGGGGGAGATCGTGTATGTAATGGAGGAGAAGAGATGAGGGTTACGAAGTACGTGATAACATCTCCGGAGTCTGAGATCCTCCCCTCTGACATCGCCATGCACATCTACGGATCCAAGCGCGACGTTCATGTGAAGGAGACCTGCTTCGGGGTGATCATAAACGGTGAGAAGGACGAGATCGACGATCTCGTCAGGGAGATAAGAGCCATGGATCCGAACGGGATATTCATAAAGGACCGTGGGTTCCCACCGGGAGATCCAAGAAGATGCCGCGGGCACCGTGGCGGAGGGCCGAGGCCTGGCTTCTTCATGCTGGAGTGCGAGTCGAAGATGCTTCCAATGATATCCAGAGCTCTCGAGGCGGAGAGCAGGAACGCGCCCCTGCCAGAGGCCGCCCCCGAGAAGACGCCCGTGAGCATGGAAAGACTTGTAGAGATTATTAAGGATGAGTTTGCCTGAGGTATCCTGATGGTCAAAGTCATTGTCTACCCCCCCACAAGCACGATACTCGCGGATCTCGTCGACAGGATGGGGCACACGCCCCTGGTTATGGCGAACGAGATCAGAAAGAAGATAGACACGCCGAGCCTCGAATCCCCTCCTCTGAACATCACACCAGAGGACCCGAAGAAGGGGCTGAAATATGCAGCAGTCGATGTGCCCTCAGGTGTTCGCGGGCGGATGTCGCTGATAGGTCCGATGATAGATGAGGCAGAGGCCGCGATAATAGTCGAGGATAACAACTGTCTCGTGGGGTGCACTGGATGCGCCAGGACGAATGAGCTCACCAGGCTGCTGATAAAGATCAAGGGCATACCGTTCATAGAGCTGAAATACCCGAGGGACGATGGTGAGGCCAGGCGCTTCGTTCATGAGATCAGAATGTTCCTGGAGGGGCTGAAATGATAAGAATAGCCCAGCTTTCATGCGGCGCCGAGTACAGCGGAATCCAGAGGGAGCTTGAGAGGGCGGCCGAGATCGTTGGCGCGAAGATGATCTCGCCCGAGGTCTCGCTCGAGGATGTGATGGAGGTGGAGAAGCGCTTCGGCGTATCGGTTCCGAGTGGAGACCTCAACCTGATCATGGCGAGGGCGACCAGGCTGGTACAGAATCCAGATCTTGCAGACGCTGTTTTCGTGGCGACCTGTTTCAGATGCGCTGAGGGCGCCATTATCCGGGGTGAGGTGAGGCGCTACATCCATGAGCATTCGAGGCTCCCCGTATTGAGCTACTCGTTCACGGAGAGGACAACAGCAGAGACCCTGCTGACGAGAATGGAGGCTCTGGTGACGACTGCCAGGATGAGAGGATTGCTCGCCAGGGAGCGGCAGACGGGTCTCACAGCCGGCATTGACTCCGGCTCGACCACCACAAAGGCAGTGATAATGCGCGATAATCAGATCATCGGCACAGGCTGGGTTCCAACGACAGAGGTCATAAAGAGCGCGGAGGAGGCATTCCAGCAGGCTCTCCAGGAGTCGGGGGTGAAGCGCGAGGAGATCCAGGGCATCGGCGTCACCGGCTACGGCAGATTCCTCGTCGGCAAGCACTTCGATGCTAGGCTTATCCAGGAGGAGATCACGGTAAACTCCAAGGGCGCTGTCTTCCTGGCGAACGCCCAGAAGGGGCCTGCCACTGTGATAGATATAGGCGGGATGGATAACAAGGCGATATCCGTGCAGGACGGCGTGCCCGGGAGCTTCACGATGGGCGGGATATGCGCAGGCGCATCCGGAAGGTTCCTGGAGCTCACCGCGAGAAGGCTGGGCGTGAACATAACAGATCTGGGCAAGCTCGCGCTCAGGGGGTCGTACAAGAGCGTGCCGATGAACAGCTACTGTATTGTCTTCGGCACACAGAGCCTCGTAAACAGCCTCTCGAAGGGCGCACGTCCGGAGGATGTCGCGATGGCTGCCTGCCACAGCGTCGCGGAGCAGGTCTTCGAGCAGCAGCTCCAGGAGGTTGAGGTGAAGCAACCGGTGATCATGGTCGGCGGCACCTCCCTAATTGAGGGCCTCCCAAGAGCGATGGAGGATCTTCTGGGAATAAAGGTCATTGTTCCGAACCACGCCCAGTACATCGGCGCTGTCGGCGCCGCGCTGCTCGTCTCCGGTATGCTGGAGGTCTGATATGGATCCTCTCGAGGTCTACAGGGTGGAGGCTCCGGGAGAGGAGTTCGGCGCTGCGAAGTACCGAGAGATCATACTCGACATACTCCAGGACCTAGGCCTGGTCAGATCCATAGGCAGGCTTTACGTTTACATAGATATGGAAAGACCGTATTTTGCCGTCTATGGCCTGCTGCGCGGCTCGCTTCCACCACTGCGTGTTGGCGATGTTGCAGATGTCGTCAGGACCCAGGAGGGATATCAGGTAAAGGTGAACGAAGAGGAGCATCTCGCCGATATGCTCAGGGTGCTCTGGGAGAAGTACGGGCGCGACAAGGTGGAGCAGCCGGACAGGGACCTCCTCACGGTATCTTCCGATGTTAGCCCGGCTGATCTGATTGTGACGGATGTGGACGCGGAGTTCAGAAGGGACCTCACTGATGCTCTGATAAGAATAGCGCCTGAAGGCTTCAGAAACAGAAGGAACGAGATGACAGAGGACTCCTTCCTCTTCATCGCCTCTGAGGAGACGATAACACCGGAGCTGATCGAGGAGGTCAGGGAGAAACTGAGGGGTATGGAGAATGCTTGAGCCTGTGATGTTTACCGGCGGCGTCTACAAGCACGATCTGGTCATAGAGCTTGTCGAGGACCTTGGCGGTTACCTCCTCCAGAAGAACGTGACGCAGAGCGAGGTGATACTGCTCCTGCTCGTCCCCGCAGAGGACCTCAGGATCCTGGAGGATCTCACAAAGGAGCTTCGCGGAGAGCTCACCCGGGCGCCGCTTGCCGGAACAGAGGTTGCTGTTGTGACCCCGACCCTCGCGATACACCACCTGCCGCACACAGCATGTGATATCGCAGAGTACCTCAGGCGGAATGGAGCGAAGAGCAACATGATCGGCCTGGCACGGGGGGTCGGGCGCGAGATAGCCCAGATAAATGAGTACGAGACAGCTCTGATAAATGAGCATGATGCTGCGGTCTTCATCTTCGGGAACTTTGCAAAATGCATAATCAAGAAGGAGGAGCTGTACAAGGGCATAAACATCCCCGTGGTGGTAACAGGCGGGCCTGAGATCCCGAAGGGGGAGATGCCATACGCCTTCGAGTACGTCTCATCTGTGGGGAGGATAGCTCACCGGTCTAAGAAGGCAACAGAGATAGGAAACCTTGACAGGATCGTCGCTGCAGTGGGCAGAGCTCTTGACAAGATGCGCGCGGATATAGAGAAAGATCCGCTGACGACGTCTCCTCCGAGAGTCATGGACGCGGTTCGCGAGCAGGTTCCTGATATCGAGAGGTCTTACTCGCCGCTTCCGATCGCTCTGAACCTGACGGGATGCAGAATAAAGCTTCCATACGAGGAGTATCACGAGGCAATAGGAGCTGTGCGGTTTGATGAGGGCGTCACGCTCAAAGAGATCGCGAGGATAGTGCCATCGAAGATGAAGAACTACACGCTTGTCAGGATTCTTCCGGAGTCCGAGACAGGGATGGTGTTTTAGGGATATGCTTGAGGACGAGCTAAAGGAAATACTCGAGAAGGGTGTTCAGAGATCTGCTGAGGATATGGTGAAGACGATCGAGAAGCTCTACGGAGAGGTGCCCTACATATTTCACTTCATGAAGGACAGCCCGGAGCTTCTCGTGACAAAGGTCCTTCACAACAACGCGATCGTGCGCAGCTCAAAGCTCGACATGAAGACGATCGAGCTGATATCCATCGCTGTCAGCGCTGCCATAAGATGCAGCCACTGCCTGGAGATGCACATCCGCGTCGCGTCAAGGATGGGGATAAGCGATGAGGAGATCGCTGCTGCGATGTTCCTCGCGGCTAACCTTGTTAATGCGAGCGTCCTCGCAACTGCCACCCGGGAGCTAGATGAGGAGAGGGAGATATGCAGAGCATGCCAGATCGGGACGTGCGAGGTGCATGAGAAGAAGTAGAGGTACTGGTGCTCAGTAAAATTGATTCGCTCATATCCATATGATAACTTGCCCGAAGAGGCACCAGTCACGCTGTGCGCTCGTGGCGAGCGAATGAGTGCATTCAGCAACCGGCCTGCATGCACTCCAAGTTGCTGAATACGTAAGAGCGTTTCTCAACTGAGCACGTTCTAACACTCTTCCTCATCCGGCATGAACGATTCATGTTCATACAAAACTTTCAGCGTCAATCAAGAATAAATAAGTTGTTATGAGGTGATGAACGTCCTCACTTTATTGCTTTTGCCTTGAAGAAGGTGTAACAGAAGGTTCCGGATGGAGGCTTTGCTGTGCCATATAGGTCAGCAATCCCTTTATCCCACGACCCTCTATCTATCATGCCAGTTGAGATCGCCCGGTCCCTCACACCTTCGACCATCGGTATGATGGTCCTTCTGACAAAACCCTCCATCATCTCGGGGTGCGTCTCATCGCTATATACCATACGCGGGGATATGGATATGCAGGTAAAGCCTGCTGCTTTGATCAGAGGATATAATTGCCGGCCTATGAGTGAGTTGCAGCCGATCGATGCCTGTACATCGATGAGACAGTGCCATACCCTGAGTGCCTCAGGGGTCTCTGGATAAAAGTAGCAGGATCCGTGATCTCCTTCGATCACGGTTATAGTGCCGCCCTTCTTGAGAACTCTGTACAGCTCTGCGAGCGCCACATCTGGCTCCTTGAGGTGCTCTAAAAGGAAGCAGACGAAGATGTCATCAAATGTCTCATCATCGAACGGCAAGCGAAATATATCTGCTTGGAGCAGCCTGATGTTTGCAGCATTGAGATTCTTCAGCTCAGCTTCTGCTCTCATAAGGGAACTCCTGGATATGTCCAGCGAGATTATTACAGCATGTGGGCTGGATGCGGCAAGGATCCTGGATTGCGAGCCGGTACCGCAGCCTGCCTCAAGGACCAGACGCCCTCCCTGATATGCTGTATCAAAGTGGAGCAGATGTGCGAGTGTTGCGGCCTGGTCTGATAGCCGCTCAGCCTCACGATCTGAGTAGCCGTGAACGTAGCATTCTGTCATGGGTCGACCACCCGCTGGTCTGGCACAGACCCTATTTCGCATTAACGGTTCGTTCTTTATATGTTTGGCAGCTTAGGAAGGTACGACGTGGCAGCTGTAAACCCCGCATGCAACAGCAGAGGCGTCCCAAAGGATGAAAACGCCCCCGTGACCCAAAATGCTCGATCGAAAATGCATCTCATCCGCGAATCCGGCTACCTGGACGATCAGGGAAGTCTCATCAAGCGCTTTTAGGGTGCTATGTCAAATGGCCAGATCCACGAAGCAGGAAACCCCGTCCTTCAGGACGGGAGAACTCACCTTCAACTCATGTCATACCAGATACCTCAGTCCCCTTGCCCTGACGTAATCAGTCTCTGCCTCCGCCTGGCGGCCCAGCGCCTTGAGAGCATCACCCCTGCCCTTCCACACCCAGGCAGGAACATTTCCAGATCTCAGCTCGATTATCCTTTCATATGCTGCAAGTGATTCGTTATATCTTCCGAGGAGATAACATGTTATGGCTTTCTCTTCCCACCCGCGTGTGTTATTCGGATCGAGGTCAATGGCTTTGTTGATGGCGGTAAGTGCCTCCTCCGATCTCCCCAGATTCAGAAGTATGTTGCTCTTCGTTAGCAGGGCAGCCATCTTCATGGAGCCGTTCAGCTCGATCACTTTGCTGTAGTACTGCAGGGCTTCTGTCCGGTTGGGAGTGAGCTCTGCCCTGTAGAACCAGGCGGTTGCATTTTCTGGATCATTCTGGCCTCCCGCTCATAGACCTCAAGGGCCTTATTCCGGGACAGATCTGCTTCTTCAGTTCTGCCAAGCCACATGAGAGCGACGGCACGTGCCTGCCATGCTCTGGCATCGTCCGGATTATCCATCACCCTATTCTCGCTGAGGTTAAGGACATTCATCCAGGCCTGCCTCTCCAGCAAACCGAAAACCGTGGCCCTGCCTCCCAGGCATCCAGGTTATCGGGATCGATACGAATCGAATTCCCATACATCTCAAGCGCTTCTTCGTATGAGCCGTTTTCAACAAACTCATCGCCTTTTTCAAGCCATTAACCCGGGTCCATGGCTGAAGCACAGATGACCATCACGAACAGTGACAGAGCAAATAAAACAAGCTTGGGCTTCAGTGCTCTGAAAAGCATCTCATCTGCACCCATAACTGGCAACAAAATATTTAAATCATCGCTCTCGCGTGCTCAGCAGCCTGGGGTTCGTGCCAGCTGGCTTCTGGAGGCACTCACCCGTCATGCCTTCGACTGCGTCGAAGATAAGTCGAAACGAGCGCATGGCCAGACCAATGCACCTGTGAGTAAGTATCATACGGACAGTGCTAAATTTTCATCCTGCCCGCCATTGCAAGAGCATACTCCTCCTTTGATCTGCACCTGTTCTCCTTTAGTGCAGCCTTCATAATCGATCCATGCTCCTTCAGCCAGTCGAACTTTGTGCAGGATTCAAGATCATCACATGAGCTGCACATATCATAACCCCTATCCTGTGCACAGCGCCTGATCGGGCAGTCCGGCGGACCTCCACCGCTCTCGCAACCTGCGCATCGAGCATATTTCGCCATCCAGTTTAAGGCCAAATCGACTTCATCCCACTTCAGCTCCTCGCCTTCAGGAACAAAGTGCGACCACTCTGGAATCTTGTAGTTCTTAATGTGCTGCTTTAGAGTCGCAGCAGACTCAGCGACAGCACAACTTCCAAGGGGACAGGCACTGCAGATGATCCCGCAGGGACCTACCCGGACCTTGCTCTCATCTGATGCATCACTCATGCAATGGCCATTACATCCACGATCTATTTATAGTGACCCTTCAGCTCGCTGTATCGCACATCATCATCCGGGAATCCTGCAGGCTCCTAATGGCCACTTCAAACATTTATATTAATATATTTCTTGTCTCTATCCGATAAATTGGCCTTCCGATGTTCTCCTAAAATGAGTGTTTCCAGCAACCCGCCTGCACAGCATCCGAGTTGCTAAGCACATAAGAGTGAATACGATACGTAAGTCCTCACTACGAAAGCACCGTCTTGTGTCAGATCAGTTGATATTCACAGTCCTGGCCTGATACGTGCATTCAGAACTCAGCGAGGGCATCGTCTTCAGGATGAGTCCTGATCTATGCTTTGGCTGATATCGTGTTTGGCGCGCCCATCGTGCCCATCATGTATCCCCAGTCGCCTGCCGTGTCTGTGTCGCGCCCGTCAGGGTACCTCCCCCATGTCATCTCGTTCTTGAGCGTGTCTCTTCTAAGAGGTGACTCATCCACGACATTCCCGGTATCATCGATGAGCTGAACCACGCCGCTGCTGTTGTGCATCCACTCCTTCCTGCCAAGTGCGACATAGAAGCCGTGCGGCTCGATCAGGGCGTTATCCGGCAGACGAATCTCGCCAATCCAGCTTTCATCTATTATTCGCACGCACCATCCGCCGATCACGACGCTCTCGTTCCCAGGGTTGTAGAGCTCAACCCACTCGCTCGATCCCTCCGGCGGGCCGAGCTCCACCTCGTTCAGGAGCACACCTGCTGCGCTGCAGCACGAGAGAAGTGCAATCATGATAATAACAGATCTCATGGTTGCAAGTAACCGGCCGTGGCTTTTAAAAGTATGCCTCAGGGCATCCGCCCATCTGATACACCGCGACCTGCAGAGTTTCTCTTAAATACATCGACTGAAAGCTGATCTGGGGTGTCATCATGCCGCTGAGAGCTGATGCTGAAAAGGTCGATAGGTTCATAAAAGATCTGAAGGACGACAGCTCCACGGTCCGGGCGCGGGCCGCGGAGGCGCTCGGTAAGATCGGCGACCCGAAAGCGGTGGGGCCCCTGATCGATGCGCTTCTCGATGTGGATGCGAGCGTGAGATCAGAGGCCGCGGAGGCGCTGGGGAAGATCAAAGACTCCAGGGCGGTGGAGCCGCTGAGCAGAGCCCTGACCGATGCGAACGCTCTTGTGAGATGGAACGCTGCCTGGGCCCTTGGGAGCATAGGCGATCGCAGGGCGGTGGAGGCGCTCATCGGGGTTCTCAATGACATGAGCCAGGATGTGAGGCTGAACGCAGCATGCGCTCTCGGCAGCATCGGCGATCCGAGGGCTGTCGAGCCGCTGATTCCAATGCTGAAAGATACAAGCTGGAAGGTCAGGTATCATGTGACAAGAGCTCTGGGGCTTATAGGCGACCCGAAGGTCATCAGCCACCTGGAAAGCATAAGCGATGAGAGCCCGATAGTCCAGAAGGCGGTCAGGGAGACCATAGAGCGACTCAGGCAGCGCTGAGATGAAGCGCCAGAAATGCATCAGATGCCGGAGCGCTCAAGTCCCAGCTGTGAGGCCAGCGGATGGTCTCTCAACAGTTCCACAGCCTCCTCCCGTGTCAGTCCGGCGCCGATAGCTATCTCCACCGCCCTCTTTGATGTGATCAGGTCTTCGGGATCGTGTGTGTCGGTGTTCACAGCCATCTTTGCGCCTGCTTTCTTTGCAACGCGCACAACATGTCCGTTTGTGATGTTGTGTCCCAGCCTGGATGTTATCTCCAGCACGACATCGTTCTCGCGGGCGAGCTCAGCCTCCTCCAGGGTGATGAAACCCGGGTGCGCGAGCAGATCCACGCCGGCCTCTATCGCAGCTCTGTTGGTTCCATGCGCAACCGGCTCGACCGGGGTTTCACCATGGACCACCACGATCTCAGCGCCAAGGGCTCTCGAGAGAAGCACAAGCCGCTCTATCTTTCCCGGTGGAACATGGGTTATCTCGACCCCTGGAATCACCTTGAGGGAGTAGGCATCCTCCATCTCCTTCACTTTAAGCATGCTTCCGACGACATGCTCCACGTTCGTGAAGTCGACGTGATCCGTTATCGCTATGGCCGTGTACCCGATCGCCTCAGCACGTCTGAGTAGCTCGGCTGGAATTAGCTCACCATCGCTGAAGACCGTGTGCGTATGGAGGTCTATCATGCTGGATGCTCTGGCGCATGGGGTAATAATGGTTGCGAGAGGATCCGCCAGGATCATTTGACAAAACAGCACATTCATGCAGGAAGAATGGGTGTTTCTTCAATTTGCTTCTTCACTAGCCACTGAGTTGCTACTGGAGGGTTCATGTGGTCGCATCGATTGTAGATCTGACCGGAAATTGTATAACGCACGGAGCCATGGCTGGAATCCAATGGAGTTCGCAGACCTCTATCCCTTCGTAATGGCCATGATCATCGGAGCGCTGATAGGAGTCGAGCGCCAGAAAAGAATCGTAGAGGACAAAACCAGGGGCGTGGCCGGCCTCCGCACGTTCGTGCTCATAGCGCTTCTGGGCGCTCTTGCGGCCAGCCTCTCGGAGATCTTCGGTGATCTGTTTATTGTGGTTGCATATGCCGGCTTTCTCATACTTGTGGGAACAGGATATGCCACAGCATCCAGGATCATTGGATGGCTCGATTTCACATCCGCTGTCGCTGCTGCGATCACATTTCTCCTTGGAGCGCTCTGCTGCTTCGAGGAGAGCATGCTTCTGGCGGTTGC
Source organism: Methanothrix sp. (assembly GCA_029907715.1). Lineage (NCBI taxonomy): Archaea > Methanobacteriati > Methanobacteriota > Methanomicrobia > Methanotrichales > Methanotrichaceae > Methanothrix > Methanothrix sp. The sequence goes on along the minus strand of JARYLI010000005.1, from coordinate 35,659 downwards.
CCTCTCGATTCTCGTCACTTGGACTCTGGCCATCAGGAAGACAGTCCACAGATACGTCGAGGCGATCAGCGATACAGAGCTGCTCGACACGCTCAAGATGGGGCTTGTGGCGCTTGTGATACTCCCCCTTCTGCCCGACCGGGCGCTGGATCCCCTTGAGGTTCTGAATCCGAGAAGGATATGGATGATGGTCGTTCTTGTGAGCCTGATAAGCTATGTGGGCTACATTCTCATAAGAGTGCTTGGAGATGATCGGGGGATCACGCTCACAGGAATTCTTGGCGGTATTGTCTCCAGCACCGCTGTCACGATGAGCATGGCATCAGAGGTGAGGGCGAGAAGCCAGTCGCTGGCATCTGCTGTCTTCGCCACAACCCTGGCAAGCTGCACGATGTTCCCTCGAATACTTCTGATAGTTATGCTTGTCAACGTGGAGCTGCTTCTGCCACTCTCAGCCCAGCTCGCAGCAATGGCGGTAGTCGGCGTGGTTCTGGCGTATGTTCTCAGAAAGAATGCCGCACCGATCGAGAGCCGTGTAGCGCACAAGGATCCGTTCAGATTGATTCCCGCGCTGAAGTTCGGCGTGCTCTTCGCCTTCATACTCTTTGTCACAAAGCTCGCATCCATCTCACTGGGGGAGACCGGAAGCTACGCGGCGGGTGTGATCTCCGGGCTGGCGGATGTTGATGCTGTTGTTCTTGCAATGGCGACGCTTGCAGCAGGGAGCATCAGCAGCGAGACCGCGGTCATCGCCATAATGCTCGCAGCGATAACGAACACTGCGCTAAAGCTATCAATCGCATTCATCATGGGCAGCAGGGAGTTCGGAATGGAGATGGCGAAGGTCTTCATTCCAATGATGGCAGTGGGGATCATGGTGCTTTTCTGGTATGTCAATGCCCTCCCTCACCTCAGCCAGCTTCTCTGAAACCGATGGGCAGATCTCCCTAGAAATATCGGATATTCCGAGTTGAGCAGCATTTCGCCGGGTCTCTTTTCCATCGCAGGCTTCCGCCGGATCACCTGATGGGGGTTATCAGCATATTAAGTATATTCCCAGCGCCACCATGGAGACTGCAGAGAACTTCCTCATCACAGCCCCTCTGCATGTGTCCTCCTCGATTATCCCCGAATACATGGACCTGATGACCAGTATGGATATGAATGTCATCATCGGCTGGAGCGCGCCAATGCCATTCACAAGCGCGAGCGGCCCCCTGGCATATGCGAATATGAAGAGGATCATCCCAAGAAACTGGAATGCCTCCTCCACAAAGATGGAGCACAGGGCGTGCGCGCTTGAGAGCATCATGCACAGACCCGATGCTCCCCCTGATCTCAGAAACGGCATCACGGCTATGAAATTTCCGAATGCGGACCATATGTACATATCCCATTCTCCCATCGAGCAGAGAAGGCACTTCATTGCGAAATAGTATATAGTGTTCATCACCCAGTATGGGAGAATGTGCCTCAGAGCCGGGGTGGTGAGCGAAGCCGGACTGTATGCGACGATGAGAGAGCTCAGAAGTATGAGCGCTGCGCCAGCGTAGTTCTTCACAGGCAGGCTCTCGTCGAGGAGTGATGCAGAGAGGAAGAACACAAGAACCACGTAGAAGTACTCGAGTGATGTCACCCTTGAGAGCTCATCCTCCTTGATCGCCCTGAGAAAATAGACCGTTGGAAGGACCTGGAGGCTGCCAAGAGCCACGGCGAAAAGCGAATCCGGAAACACAAACGCAGGTCTTATAAACGCGAATGCAGCCAGTGCGAAGAGCTGCTGGGCCACCACCTGGCAGAGCAGATAGACCTTCGGCTCCTGCATGTACCGATCCAGTATGAGCTTGTCCAGCAGTCCGGCAAGCGTAAACGATACAGTCCCGAAGAGGGCGAGAAGGAGCCAGTTCACATTTGAAACCATCTCTTTCTGTGCTTAAGTATGTTACTGATGAACGGTACGTACTGCAGATCAGACATTCTTTGATAATGAAAACGGTGTGTCTGATCATGCCTGAAATACACTGCTCCGCGAATATCATGGCGAGTCTCAGAGTGCTGGTCATTAGCTGGGCCTACGTCTCCATGCGGTTCTCAGAGAAAGCTTTAACACATAAAATGGGAAGATAGAGATCCAACAGGCTTAAAGGGTGGCGAGTAAAATCCGGCTGAGAGGCGAGGCACTGCCTTTGGATCTCATTGTGGTGGCTGCTCTGGCTCTGATCACGACAGTCATCGGCATGAGCATCCATGCGGGAGATGGTGTGATCGCGTTTGCGCTTCAGGCGCTTCTGTTCTATGCACTCATATCAGCGATGCTTCCCGAGAACAAGCCACTTGGATCTCTTCTGCAGAGGATCACACTCAGCATCGCCATCTCCCTGACGGCATCGCTGGCGGAGCTCGCACTGGGCTTGCGGGAGTTTCCCGTGCTGATTGTCGCCGTGCTGGTTTTGTTTCTCGCGGTTCTTGCGCACATCCGGAGGGGGGCGGTGCCGAGGAGGAGACGGTTCTCGCTCCAAACCCAGAGGTACGGTCTCAGAAGCAGTCGAAGTAAAGTCCCGCAGAACATCGTTCCCGCGATCGTTCTTCTTCTGATGATCGCTGCCATATCTTTCGGCTATGTGACGGTGAAGAGCGAGAAGCATGAGGGTTTCACGGAGTTCTACGTGACCGGTCTGAGCATGAAGAGCGATGGGCGCGCGACAGCGACAGTTGGTGTCATAAACCATGAGGGGGTGGATGCAAACTACACGATCGCTGTTGAGGTGAATGGAGGGAGGGCGGCCCAGAGGGACGCACATCTGTCTGATGGTAGCGCATACGAGGACACGCTGGAGTGGAGCATACCCGAAGAAGCAGGTGATCTCTGCGCGCTCAGAATTCTTCTCTACAGGGATGGCGAGATGTTAAAGGACTACCAGAAGACCCTGAGGATCAGCGATTACATCACAGAAAAGCCGCCTGATAACCTCTCTGCAGGCGGGGAAGCGGAGCCCGTGAATATAACATCGAATGTCACGGACGGCTCGAAGAACATCTCCAAGAGCGCATCTCTTCGCAGCACATCACTGGCCGCCACGCGGCGGGTGTCATCGGGATCCGGTAGATCTGGATCCTCCAGCGGCTCGGACTACTCATCCTCATCAGGAGGATCTGAGGAGAAGAGCGCTGGTTCTGAAAGGTCGCAGAACGAGAGCAGAACGCCTCTGAATACGACCGGCAATGCATCAGCAACAGCAAGGCCTGACGGAAACGCAACCGCCCTCGCGAACACCACGCTGGCTCCTGACTCCATAATTGATGCTTTGATGAACGCTTCAGCCATCCGGAATCAGACGAAAGAAGAATCTCACGATGCTGCAGTCATGGAGGCATCAACGAATGCATCCACAACCTCAACGGACCTCGAGAATGCAGATCATTTGGCTGCGCCATCTCCGGAGGAGAGGAGCATGAGCGCGCCGGAGAATGAATCTCAGGGGATCGTTCCTCCGAGGCTGGGCCCCGAGATCGAGAGCCTTTGGCCGGATAAGGAGAGCCCCCAGAAGGTAGGAACCACGGTTGTCTGGACTGTAAGGGCTTCAGGGGCCGCGAATGGCCTGAGCTACAGGTTCTTTTTGAACGGCAGGCCGATCACCGGCTGGAGCAGCATCCCGAGCTGGACATGGTACACATCAGGAATCCCGGCTGGCGAGTACAACGTGAGCGCGTGTGTGAGAGGCTTGGATAACACGGACTGCGAGGATACGGCATGGTCGCTGTACACACTCCTTCCGGCGAACCTGCCGCCGGAACTCAGAGCACTGGCAGCTGATCCTGAGGGGGCTCAGCCTCAGGGTGCACGGATCAGATGGTCAGCTTTTGCGTCGGACGCGGAGAATGACACGCTGCTGTACAGGTTCTATGTTGACGGCCTTCCTGCTGGGGGGTGGTCTGGATCTGGCGTGTTTGTTATGAACACATCCGGTCTAGCTCCGGGGAACCATACGGTCCGCGTTGATGTGAGGGACGGACTCCATTCAGCTGAAAATGATGATTCTCTGGAGAGGGTCCTAGAGATTGTTGAGGCTAACACCCCTCCAAGGATAACCGGACTGGTGCCTGACAGAGAGAGCCCGCAGCCCGTGGGATCGGCCATAAAATGGACAGCCTCAGCAGACGATCCTGATAACGATACCATCCTGTACAGGTTCCTGGTCGATGGCGTTGTAGTGAGCGACTGGTCGGCGGAAGATTGGTTCTTATGGAACACGAGCGGATACAGCGAGGGAGAGCACAGGGTGAGCGTTCTGGCGAGAGATGAGCGCGGTGATCAGGAGAGTAAGGATGCGGTCTTCTCTCTGGAAAAGAAGAACTCTCCACCCAGGGCGCTGAGCCTTCTGCCGGACAGGGAGAGCCCGCAGCCTGTGGGCTCGAGGATCACCTGGAGCGTCCTGGCAGAGGATCCAGATAACGATCCGATCCTGTACAGGTTCTTTGTTGATGATGTGGCTGTGAGCGACTGGTCCTCGTCTGCGGTCTTCGAGCTCGATACATCGGGGCTCCGGCCTGGCAATCACACACTCAGTGTTCATGTGAGAGACGGCATGCACGCGGATCATGATGATGCAAAGGAGAAGAGCTTCGAGCTCAGCGCCCCCAACAGGCCGCCAGCCAGGCTGAAGATCTCATCCTCTCCAGAAAGCCCGCAGCCTGTGGGCTCTATGATAACATGGACCGCATCGGCGGATGATCCCGACAACGACACGCTGCTGTACAGGTTCTCTCTGAACGGGAAGGCTGTGTCCGACTGGTCCTCGTCAGGCATCTGGAGATGGAACACATCCGGTTTGTCCCCGGGGGAGTACATGGTTGGAGTGTGGGTCAGGGACGGACAGCATGCTGGTTCCGCAGGTTTTGATGCTGCCCAGACATCGAAGTTCATACTGAACCCTGAGAATCGACCACCTGAGGTGATATCCCTCACCGCTGACAGGGCAGGACCCTACGAGCCCGGGGATGAGGTGATATGGACCGCGGTGGCGAGGGATCCAGAGGGCGATGCGCTGCTGTACAGGTTCTTTGTCGATGGCGTGGCTGTGAGCGACTGGTCGGGCACAGGCCGCTGGACTTTGACTGTCTCAGAGGTGGGAAGGCACAGCATCACAGTGGCTGTGAGGGATGGGTCTCATGAGAACGGCCAGAGCATCACATCCGTGTTCACGGTGGAGTCAAAGAGGGTCGTGAACCAGCCGCCTGTGATCGAAAGCCTCACGCCAGATCTGAGCAGCCCGCAGCACGCCGGCATATCTGTGATATGGACCGCGGTGGCGCGCGACCCGGAGAGTGCTCCTCTGCTTTACAGATTCCTGGTGGACGGCTCGCCCGCCACAGACTGGTCGCCGTCCGGCAGGTTCACCTGGAACACCGTGGGTGTGGCAGCTGGTGATCACAACATCACGGTGCAGGTCAGTGATGGAAGCAGCATCAGCAGCGCGTCAGGCAATTATACAATACGATCCATGGTGGACGAGGCTCTCAGCGGCATCGGCTCCAGGAGCAGCGCTGCCCTCGGGAGCAGGAACGTGACATCCGTAAGGGTTGGAAGGTAGGTGGTTTTATGAACGCGATCGGATTTATCTGGCCATTGGTTCTCGTCCTGGGATTGATCTCAGCATCACATGCGTATCCTTTTCAGGGGAGCAATGGCGCTGTCACATGCGTGGTCTTTGATGGGTACAAGAGCCACTACGACATGAACACAAGTGCGCTGTTTCTCGATGTCGGGATGACAAGAGGGATCAATGCGACATTCGAGGTTGTGGATCAGAACAACAATACATATCCGGTGGATCTCAGCCGCTCAAGGGCTCTGCAGCCGGGGAGGTTCGCCCTGGTATTCATGCTCCCCAGAACCTCGGATCCATCATATCTGAACGTGATCCCTGAGGGGAGCAATCCGTTCTCCATCGCATGGGACAGGCCTGTCAAGTACACCAATGGTGTTGCGAACTTCAGGTTTTACAGCATAACAGACTGGCTTCTCTCAAACACAAGCCAGACGATATCCATGGAGATAAGCCTCTCAAACAACGCTACCGAGGGGGAGATAATAATGAGCCCTGAGAACTTCACGCTGGTCGATCAGTGGGGCTGGAGGTACTTTGCCGATGTCACGTTCTCTCCGGTGGTCATACCACCGAAGAGCATAATGAAAAGCGAGATAACATTTGCGAGCATCTCACCCAGGAGCAGGCCTGTTCTTCTCGAGTATGACTTCGCAACCGATCACGCGATCCAGATACCCCTTGACACAAGCCTGATCGAGATACAGATGACCATGCCTGCTGAAGCTCCGGCGGAAGTGCCGTCTGGGACCGCACCTCCTGCAGCCGGGGTGAATGAGACCGCAAACGTGACCCAGACTCTGCCACAGCTGCCCCCACAGATGGAGGAGCCTAAGCCCATGACGACTCAGGAGAAGGTGATGGCTGCGCGCGAGAGGCTGGCCAGCGTGCAGGAGATGATGCGCAGAAAGTGATGAGCTGAGCGATGGGATCGCCCGCTCCCCTCACTTTATTTGCGATCCTGGCATTCAAGCGCGATCCGTCGTGCGTGTCCTGCAAAAGGGTTTTATACCGGATCTGCGTTCTCTAGCTTGTATCCCACAGAAGCGGGGTGGGGTAGCCAGGAAATCCCGACGGGCTCATAACCCGTAGATCAGTAGTTCAAATCTACTCCCCGCTACTTCTCATTGCGGTCTTCTGTATGATGGGATTGCCCGAATCTCATGGACTTCTGTGCCTCAGATGCGGTTTGATGCTGAACTCCTCCAGAGAGCATCAGCAATCACTGGGACGACGCATCTGATTTTCAGGCCCACGCCGCCATCGGATTATTGTATTCCTCATAAGTTGATATAATATCGCATGTCACATAAAATCATCTATGAGGTATTACATATCCAGTAGCTTTTAAATGGATTTACATGAAGTGACGCAAAGGACTATAATTCACAGACGCTCTTATGTGTTTGGCAACTTGCGGGTCGTGTAATATGGCTGCTGAACGCACTTATTCATTTACCTGGAATGCATAGCAAGCCCAGTGCTTCTATTGGGCAAGTTAACATATGGATAAGAGCGTTCACAGAATGCAATTTCAGGATTTGGCATTCAGTGGCATAGCAGATCGCAGAATTCACAAGGCCACACGCTTTTGATCTCGGTGGTGATACGGCCTTCCACAGCGCTGCCGGTTATTTTGGTAGCGTCGTCGATATCTGCAAACGCTCTTATGTATTCAGCAACTTGGAGGCCATGCAGGCCGGTTGCTGAATGCACTCATTCGCTCGCCACGAGCGCACAGCGTGACTGGTGCCTCTTCGGGCAAGTTATCAGATGGATAAGAGCGTTTTCAGGCAGCATATGCAGACTGCGACCCACGCTGCGTGATCCGATCTGGCGGGGAAAGCTATATTATCTGATTTACCGATCAGTTCTACCACCTGGAGGGATTGCGTGAAGGATTACCTCACCATGGATGATCTCATACTGGAGAACAAACGGGTGCTGGTGAGAGTTGACATCAACTCCCCGATGGACCCCACGGGAAAGATTCTGGACGACAAGAGGTTCAGGAGCCATCTTGAAACTCTGAAGGCACTGGAGGACTCGAAGGTCGTTCTGATGGCCCATCAGTCCAGGCCTGGCAAAAAGGACTTCTCCACCATGGAGCCGCATGCAAAACAGCTGTCAAAGCTTTTGAGGAAGGATGTGACCTACGTCGATGATATCTTCGGCAGCATGGCCAGGGATGCGATACGCTCCCTCGAGTCGGGTGAGATTCTGCTGCTGGAGAACACCAGATTCTATGCTGAGGAGAGTTTGTCAAGAAGCCCTGCAGATCACGCAAAGAGCCACATGGTGCAGAAACTCGCCCCGCTCTTTGATGTTTTCATAAATGATGCTTTTGCTGTGTCACATAGATCTCATCTCTCTGTTGTCGGCTTTACAGAGGTCCTGCCGAGCGCAGCCGGTATTCTCATGGATAAAGAGATCCAGGCGCTTGATAAGGGTCTGAAGGCCAGCGAGCATCCGTGCGTCTTCGCACTCGGCGGCGCTAAGGTCGACGACTCGATAAAGGTCGCCCAGAACGTGCTCAGGCGTGGTGCGGATTCTGTTCTCGCTCTCGGTCTCGTCTCGGTTGTATTCCTGATGGCAGCTGGGATGAATGTGGGCGAGACAAACCGCAGGTTTGTTGAGAGCCAGGGTTACCTGGATCAGGTCGAGATCGCAAAGAAGATCCTGAACGAGCACCCTGGAAAGGTCATTCTGCCCAGGGACATCGCCGTCGATAGGGATGGCGAGAGGCTTGAGGCGAGCGTGGAGAGCATACCCGACTACCCCATCTCAGATATCGGGCTCGAGACGATAGTTGAGTTCTCGAAGATCCTGAGATCCGCGAGGGTTGCGGTGCTCAACGGGCCTGCCGGCATCACCGAGAAGGAGAGGTTCGTCCTCGGAACAGCCGAGATCCTGAAGGCCGCGACAGAAGCAGGATATTCGATAGCTGGTGGGGGGCATACGGTTGCAGCGATCGAGAAGCTCGGCCTGGAGTCGCGTTTCTCGCATGTGAGCATGGGCGGCGGCGCGAGCATAACATACCTCTCCGGCGAGCCGATGCCAGGAATCGAGGCGCTGAAGAGCGCCGCAGCGAGGTACCGGAAGCTCTGATGGATCCCTTTAGGGAGATGCATATGCGTTCTTCAGGCATCAACTCTGCAGGAAAATTGATGGTCGCTCCATCCATCTGATAACTTGCCCGAAGAAAAGTCATGCTATGTGCTCGTTTCGACTTATCTTCGACTGCGTCGAAACCATTCGACGTAGTCGAAGGGTTTCCGAGGGTATGAGTGCATTAAGAAACCGGCCTGCATCTCCTTCAAGTTGCTGAACGCATAAGAGCGTTGATGGTTACACCTCAGGCGGATCAGGCCTTCAGCCTGTCAAGCGCGGCCTCAGCCAGCTCTGCCAGCAGCCTCCCTGGAGGATAGCACACCTCCATTGCTGCAGCCCCCCGATGGCCGCCGCCGCTCCCGCCATGCATTCTGGCAATGCTCTTCATCAGATCCGCCAGATCGATACCAGCCTGAGCGGCTCTGAAGCTGGCCCTCCCGCTAACCCTGCAGACCCCGCCGTGGCTGCTGGCCGCAAATGCAACATCTGCGCCCAGGTCAAGGAGCGCCATGGCAGAGGAGCCCTCGAATGCGCTCACCTCTGTGCATGCGATTATCCACTCGCCCTTCCAGGTGATCCTCGCTCTGGTCGCAGCCTTGAGCACCGCCACCCGCTGTGAGAAGTCCAGGGGAGCCCTGGAGAGGACCTCCATGACCTCGCCGTAATCCACATCGCCGGCCTCCAGGATCTCGTACACATCTCTGAAGGTCTCTGCTGATGCATGCCTGAACCTCCCCGTGTCAGAGATCATGCCTGCGAGGAGGGCAAGAGCGACCTCTCTGGGGATCTCGAACGCCCTGCCGGAGCTCTTTATAATACTCCACACGATCTGAGCTGTAGAATCCACCTCACGCTGGATGTAGAACTCGGCATTCTCCAGGAGATCTGTATCGAGATGGTGATCTATGACGCCGTACCTCTGGAGAATCGCGCCGCCTATCTGTGAGCTCACTGAGGTGTCAACAAGAACTACCAGATCGTATGAGTTGAGATCCGGATCTATTATGGGCGCTATTCCTATCGAATCTGCAAGCTGAATGGCGGCCCTGCTCAGATCGCCAACAGCCCCGATATCACCGCCGAAAAGCCAGCTGAGAGCGAAAGCGCTCCCTATTGCATCCGGGTCTGCGTTCCTGTGGCAGAGGTATATCTTCCTGCGGCCGCAAAGGTGCTTTATGGCATCGGTTTCTGGAATGCGCATGAATGTGCAGATCTCCGTTTATGCTCAACATCCAGGTCAACGGTGGAACAGAAAACAGTGGTAAGGTGTGCGCCTTATAGAAATCTTTTTCCCAGAGCATATCCGATGATGGATCATGCGTGTACTCATAACCGGCGCCGGTGAGATCGGCTACCGGCTGGCAGAGGCGATGGTGGCAGAGCACGATGTGACTGTTATTGACAGGGACATCGCCGCACTGAGCCGCTTCGAGGGCATGGACCTGAAGCCACGGGAGGGGAACGCGGCAAATGCAAGACTGCTCGAGGAGCTCGATGTCAGGGATATGGATCTGGTCATGGCGGTCACAGGCAGCGATGAGATAAACATAATCACATGCATAATAGCGAGCCGGCTGGGCGTCAAACACACAATAGCCAGGGTCAGGAACCCAGACTATATCGATCAGCCGGTGAAGCCTCTGAGGGAGCTGGGAATAGAGTACATGATCTGTCCGGAGCTCGTCATGGTCGAGGATCTCGCCAGCACGATCTCGTTTCCAGCTGCTCTGATGAACAGAAGGCTTGCCGGCGGGATGCTCGAGCTTATCGAGCTCAAGGTGAGCGAGGATATGCCGCTTGTCGGCCAGCTCAGGGACCTGAACATACCCAGGGGCTCGAAGATCGTGGCCGTCAAGAGCAACGGCAGGGTCAGGCTTGGCGATCCGAACATCACAGTGAAACCGAATGATCATGTGACAATGCTTATAGATCCGAGGAGCGTCGCGGATCTCAGGCGGAGCATACATGAGGATGCCAGGGACGAGAAGGCAGTCATAGTCGGTGGCGGGCTTGTGGGATTCTATCTGGCCCAGCGGCTGGAGGAGATGGGCATAGATCTCAAGCTCATCGAGATCGACAACCAGAGGTGCAGGGAGATCTCGACGTATCTCTCGGACACCATGATCCTGAACGGGGATGGGACAGATATCTCTCTCCTGACAGAGGAGGGCGTGGGGGATGCTGATGTTGTGTTTGCAGTCACAGGGATCGATGAGAAGAACCTTCTGAGCTCCCTTCTTTCAAGGCAGCTCGGCGCGAAGAAGATTATCTCGAGGGCTAACAGAAGCTACTACGTGAAGCTCTTCGAGCGTGTCGGCATAGACAGGGCTGTCAGCCCAGGGCAGGTCACCGCAGATGCGGTCCTCTGGCTTGCCATGGGAAGCGAGGAGATGGTGACGCTGAGCGATGAGGGCATGACCCTGATGGATTTCGCGGTCAGGGCCAACTCCAGGCTTGCGGGCAGACATCTGATGAGGGAGCTGCCATCAGGCGCAATCGCCGGGATGATCCTCAGAAACGGTCTTCCTCTGGTCCCAGATGAGCACACGATCCTGGAGGAGGGGGACAGGGTCTTCGTCGTCTCATACCAGTCCTCCATCTCGAGGGTCAGGAAGATCTTCTCATCATGAGCCAAGATGAAGGTCCAGCCCGGATGTTCGAGTTATGCCGCCAGAGTATTTTGATCCCTGCGAGGCCGCACCTCACACCATCCAGACGGCCGGTCTCATCGGGAGTGGATATGCTCATACCCGCCTTACGATACATTCCAGCATCGCCTGGGATGTTCAATCGGACATGTCCGAATAAGATAACGCTCATATTGATTTAGCGACTTATACATACCTTGTATCTTCAGTTTATAAAGAACTTATGGCAGAACATTGTGTCCAGCCAGAGGATGCGCAAGAGTTGTACGCTCTTATGTATTCAGCAACTTGAAGGATATGCAGGCCGGTTTCTTAATGCACTCAATCGCTCGCCACGAGCGCACAGCGTGACTGGTGCCTCTTCGGGCAGGTCATCATATGGATAAGAGCGGAGTTGTATTTGCTCAATATCGTGAGCGTACTTGAGTTACTTATCAAGTAAGGCCCTATCATCGGACGTAGTCGTTTATCCAGAAATCCGCCAAGAGGGCAATTTACCTCACATATTGAGCATGTTCCAAGAAAAGACTGCATTCAGCATTGGATTACAGGCCACCAGATCAGTTCGAATCGGAGGTTGCTTTAAATACTGTTGCTTAAATACCTGTTTACTATTAGGGATGCAGTCCATTATTGACTCTTGCTCGCTCATAGTATTGAGCATGTTCCTGGATCTCAAATGGTCCGGGGGTGTTAGCTTGGCGAGATTTGGCGTGCATGTATCGATTGCTGGTGGTCTGGACCTCTCTGTGGGAAGGGCGATTGAGCTGGGCTGTGATACATATCAGATATTCACATCGAATCCAAGAGGATGGAGATCAAAGCATCTTTCAGCTGGCGTTATAGAATCTTTTAAAGCCAAACTAAGCAGCTCAGGGATATGGCCGGTGGTGGGCCACATGCCGTATCTCCCGAACCTGGCATCCCCCAGGGAGAACGTTTACTCCAGATCTGTGCAGGCGCTGAAGGATGAGCTGATGAGATGCAGCGCCCTGGGCATTCCGTATCTTGTAACGCACATGGGAAGCCATCTCGGATCCGGCAGAGATAACGGCATATCCCGCACAGTTGGCGCGATCGAGGCCGCGCTTCCTCATTCAGATGGCACCAAGATCCTGCTGGAGACCACATCCGGATCGAGGAACAGCATCGGCGGGAGGTTCGAGGATCTTGCAGATGTCAGGGAAAGAGTTGGCTCAGATCTTCTCGGCATATGTCTGGATACCTGTCATGTATTCGCTGCCGGATACGATCTTAGAGATGAGACGAGCCTGGATGAAACCCTGAGGGAATTCGACAGCACCGTTGGGCTGGGAAACCTCATGCTCATACATCTCAACGATTCGGTGGGCGATCTCGGATCCGGCCTGGACAGGCATGAGCATATCGGCATGGGCAAGATAGGACTTGAGGGGTTCGCAGCGGTGGTAAACGATCGCCGTCTCAGAGAGCTGCCCATGATAATGGAGACGCCTGTCGATGAGAGGAGGGATGACCGCGGGAACCTGGAGGTGGTTCGTGGACTCAGCCGAAGAGGGCCCTCATGACAAGCATAATCGCGTCTCTTGAGACTGGCTTAACAAGGTAGGTGCTCGCTCCAAGGTCGTAGCTCTTCTGTATGTCAGAGTCCGCATTGGAGCACGTCAGCATCACCACAGGTATCCTGGAGAAACGTGGATCGCCCTTGATGCTCTTCAGCACCGCCATGCCCCCCACGTCCGGGAGGTTTATGTCGAGAAGAATGAGATCCGGCAGGTGCTCTCCATCTCTGAACATATCCTCAAGAATACGCAGAGCCTCCGCGCCGTCACCTGTGATCTGCATGTCTCCATCCAGGCCACTCCTTCTCAGAACCTTTCTTGTGAGAAAGACATCCTCCGGGTTGTCCTCCACGAGGAGTATCCTGAGCTTTCTCGTATCTTCAACCATAATGCAAGCACTTCTTGAGCCCATACTGCACCTGAGCTTTCTGAATCTTTTTAGCAGGCCCTTGGTCCTTCACCTCAGGGTTTATCTAGTTTTCTCTGGACACTTCCTCTGGAGAGAAGGACCACCCTGCTGAGGCTCACCTGGTCCTCCAGAGTGTATCCAGTGGATTCGGAGAGCGCTAAGGCGAAGCTCACGACCTCCTCATGTGATGGCATGGCATCTCTGGATAACCTGTATCTTGATCTGCCGAGATGCATGTATGCCTTGACCTCTATGAAGTCCGGCTCTGCATTATCTAGAAGCTGGGCGTATGACTCAGGGGAAAACATGTTCACGCCTCTGACAAGCGTGATCCTGACAACAGTCCTGCACCTCAGATCACGCATCATGGCCAGGCTCTCCAGGATGCAATCCCACTCTCTCCCACAGGAGACCTTTCTGTAGGTGTCCTCATCCGGGGCGTTCAGGCTTATGTACAGCTGTGTCGGCTTCACATCATTCAGTGCCTCTGGATTTGTGCCGTTCGTCACCAGGAATGATGTCATCCCCCTCGCATCTATTGCCTCGATCAGACCTCGGAGATGCGGGTAGAATGTGGGCTCGCCCATGAGCGATATCGCCACATGTTTTGGTGTAGAGGCCTCATGAAGCCTCTCGCGGTCGACGACATCCGAACCCCAGTAACCAGACAGGATCCTCCTCTGCTCTCTGAGCACAAGCTCCAGGAGATCCTCCGGTTCAGTCCATCTCTCAGGTAGCGGGAACGAATCATCCACAGGCCGCCAGCAGTGGAGACAGAGGTGGTTGCAGTGGAGCGTCGGCGTCATCTGCACGCATCTGTGGCTCTCAATGCCGTAGAAGTGATGCTTGTAGCACTGCTCCCCCCCTCTCAGGCTCCTCTTCAGCCATAGACATGGCTTCACAGCGCCCTCCCCCACAATATGGTACCCCTGTTGCTCAAGGACTGCAGGATCCATATCCGCCTCCGTTCCGCTTGCACATACCTGTGCAGGTTCACCTCGCCATTCTGCTTCTATGTAATCCTATCTGAATTCTCTCTCCTTAGCGCTCCACTCCTCAGATACAAGCTCTATCGCATGCTCTCTCACCTCGGAGGGATCGAGAGGCCTGCGCGCCACGCCGCTGGCAATTGCGGCCGCAGCCACTGCCTCTGCCACCGCAGGAACAACCCTCCTGTCCAGGGGGGATGGGATTATGCAGTCATCCCTTATCTGATCAACCAGAGATGCTATCGCCTCAGCAGCTGCTATCTTCATGCTCTCGTTTATATCGCTGGCCCTGACATCTAGCGCGCCACGGAATATGCCCGGGAAGCCAAGAGCATTGTTCACCTGGTTGGGATAGTCGGACCTTCCGGTGGCAACGATCCTTGCGCCCGCCATCCTCGCCTCCTCTGGCATTATCTCGGGCACGGGATTTGCCATCGCAAAAACTATTGGATCACCGGCCATTCCCTCGACCATATCCCTGCTGACTATTCCTCCAACAGAGAGCCCTATGAAGACATCTGCGCCTCTCATCGCATCTCTCAGGGAGCCTTTCATCCCCTTAGGGTTCGTGAGCCCGGCCAGCATTCTCTTGATTGGGCTTAGATCCCCACGATCCCTGTGGATTATGCCTCTCCTGTCGCATACCCTTATATCCCTCACACCGAAATCCAGGAGAATCTTTGTCACAGCGACCCCTGCGGCACCGGCGCCCGATACAGCGACCGATATCTCCTCAAAGCTCTTGCCGACGAGCTTCAGCGCGTTGATCAGAGCAGCGACCGCAACAACCGCGGTCCCGTGCTGGTCGTCATGAAATACAGGGATGTCCAGCCTCTTCTTGAGTGCCTCCTCTATCTCAAAGCACCTCGGCGCGCTGATATCCTCCAGGTTTATGCCGCCGAAGACCGGCGAGATCCTGACAACGGTCTCCACGATCTCTGATGGATCTGTCGTGCTCAGAGCTATCGGAAATGCATCTATCCCTGCAAGCCTCTTGAAGAGGAGCGCCTTGCCCTCCATGACGGGTATCGCTGCTAGTGGACCTATGTCACCGAGGCCCAGAACCGCGGTGCCGTCTGTGACTACAGCCACCATGTTCCCCTTCGATGTGTAGAGGTACACATCATCCGGGTTCCTGCTTATCGCGAGGGATGGCTCTGCCACACCGGGTGTGTAGGCCAGGCTGAGGTCGTTTGCATTCCTTAAAGCGACTCTGCTGCAGATGGCTATCTTGCCCATCCTGTGGTACCTGAGAGCATCATCCTGAATCGACATCGCTGGGTATCTGGATGTATTTGAGATAAATATTGCTGTTGATTTTGACCATCTCGGGGCGTGTGGTCCCATTCACGAACATGCTCAATATCGTGAGCGTACTTGAGGTACTGCTCAAATGAAGCCGCCTTGCACAGTCGTTCGTCCAGAAATCTACCAAGAGGTCGATTTACCTCAACATATCGAGCATGTTCCCATTCACCGCAGCCATTCTGGAACCGGCACCCTGGCATGATGCGTTCCACGAGCTGAATGCAGTCGATCTCACGGTTCACATTACGAGCGCGCTCTTATGTGTTCAGCAGCTTGAAGGACATGCAAGCATGCTGCTTAATGCACTCATTCGCTCGACAGGCCTTCGACGCTAGTCAAAGACAAGTCGAAACGAGCGCATAGCAGAGCTGATGCCTCTCCGGGCAGGTTATAAGATAGATAAGAGCGTACGAGCAAACAACCTGGGACGTGGCTCTGACTCCATGGGGGTTCAACCAGCAATTTGATCTACGATCACTTTAAAAGAAACCTGGGATGCTCGACCTGCTGTTCAGAGCCCTGGACACCGCGATACCCGTGCTGTTGACAGTATTCCTCGGACTGTTTCTAGCGGGCATGCTAATGGAGCTCGGCATTCTCGATCGCCTCTCAGTCCTCTCAAGACCACTCGTTTCCATGGCGAACCTGCCATCGATATCTGCATCCTCATTCCTGGTCTCCCTCGGCTCAGCGGTCGCAGCTAACTCGATGATCGCGGAGTTCAAGATGCGTGGCGCTCTCGACGACCGCGAGACCGTGCTCTGCGCCATGATGAACAGCATACCGGTGTACATCAGGGAGATACTCACATACCAGATACCGGTGATTGTTCCACTTCTTGGACCGGTGGTTGGTCTCTTCTACGCAGGCGTGTTCATAACCACGGCCATCGTCAAGATCCTCATAGTGATAGTGCTCGGCAGGCTGCTGCTCAGAGAAAGGAATGGTGCGGAGATCACCTGGCAGCCACCCAGAAGAAACAGAAACCCGCTTGATGCCACAATGAAGATACTTCGCACGCAGATGAAACCATTCGCCAGGATATCCATCACATACATGGCGATGACGCTGCTGGTGCTCTCCCTGAACGATCACGGCTTCTTCGACAGACTGAGCGTGCTTCCGATCGCCCAGACCTTCGGCATCTCCCCTGAGGCGATAGTGCCCCTGACAACATACGTCGCGAGCCCGCTCATCGGGATATCCCTGCTCAGCCCGATGATCCAGAGCGGCTCCCTGACTGAGGTCCAGGCAGCGACCGTGCTCATGCTGGGCAGCATGTTCATGCTCCCGATCTTCGCCATGAAGAGCATGGTGCCGAACTACACCGCCATATTCGGCCCGCGAGTCGGTCTCACGATCGTCACGATATCCACAGGCCTGAGCGTCATGGTGCGCGCCATATTCCTGCTGGCGCTTCTGAGCATTGGATGAATGCAATTCAGTCAGTGCTGGCCGCTCTCATGCTGCCTGCATGTCCTTCGATTGTTCTCCTCTCCTCCTCGCTCAGGATGCATCCCTCAACACATCCGGGATCGCAGCAGAGCCTGCAGGGCTCCACATGTATCGTGACAAACGAGCACGGGTAGTGCTCACGTATGGCCTCTTTAAGTATATCTGTGAGCTGATGCGATTCCTCAACTGTCATATCCGAGTCCACCAGGATGTGAAACTCAGCAAACCTGTACGAGCCGGAGCGCCTGGTTCTGAAGGCGTGAAATCCTCGGACATCCGGCTTCATGGAGACTATCTTCTCCTTTATGAGGGCCTTCTCGTCATCAGGCAGGCTTGAATCGAGGAGATCGCGCGCAGAGTCGACTGTGAGATGGAGGGCAGCCTTCAGGATCAGAAGGGATACGAAGATTGCGGCAAGCGGATCCAGAATTCTCAGGTCCATTGACATTCTGTCGCCGATCCAGATCGCTGCAAGCCCCAGCATCACGCCCAGGGATGTGTAAACATCGGTACGGAGATGCCACGCGTCCGCCTGGAGGGCAACCGACTCCGTCTCGCGTCCGACGGAGAAGAGTCTCCGGGAGACGAGTGTGTTCACAATCGCAGAGATGAGCATGACCCCAGCGCCGAGCCATACCGTCTCGATCTCCGTGGGGTTCAGTATCTTAGACCATGCTTCAGAGAGTATCCAGTAGGCAGCGAGGAGGATCAGCAGCGCCTCCAGAGTGCCAGAGATGTTCTCGATCTTCCCGTGGCCGAAGGGATGGTCATCGTCTGCAGGCCTGCCTGCGATCCGGACGGAGAGAAACGCCATGATGGCTGCGATGAGGTCGACTGCGGAATGCGCGGCCTCTGATATGATCGAGACAGAGCCGATCATCAGCCCGACAGCCAGCTTGAGGGCAACAAGAAATGAGCAGGCGACAACGGAGAGCCTGGCCGCCCTTCCCTTCACCTCTGCTCTGCTTTTCATTTCGGCCCCACGATTATTTTGATCCGGCTATCAGCGGCGCTACGGAGACGGTGCTCACCCCTCGGTCAAGCGTGTCTGTTGCTATGACCCTGTCGACACCGGCGTGATACAGCTTTAGGAGAGCGTTTCCTGTGAGCACAGGGTGGACAGCTGCCAGATGAACGCTCTGGGCGCCCTGCCTCCGAAGCATCGATATCGCAGTGGCCATCGTGCCACCTGTTGCAATCATATCATCCATGATTATGACATCCCTGCCTCTGACATCGATCTCCTTTGGCGCGATTGAGACCTCTGTTCCGCTGTATCTGGTCTTCTCCAGGTGATCGAACTCACATCCCAGGATCTCAGATGCCCTTGATGCCATCGCTATCGCGCCCCTGTCTGGAGATATCACAACCGGATCCCTCAGATCCAGCCTGCGGATCTCCTCCGCGAGAAGAGGAGTCGCATCTAGGCTCTCCGCTCTGCATTTGAAGTGTGTGAGCACTGATTGCGCGTGGATGTTCACCGTGAAGACCCTGGAGCCGCCATTCAGGAACGGGTTCAGGGCGCTCGCTATCGCCCTCGCGGTGAGCGGCTCTCCTGGCTTGAATATCTTGTCCTGCCTGGCATATCCGAAGTAGGGTATGACAAGTGTCACGTTCCTTCCACGGACTATGTCAAGGAGCTGCAGAAGATAAACAATATCCCTGTCAGATGGGGTGCTCTGTATCACAACAACATCATCATCGATCTCGGACTGGAGCTGCGTGTATGCCTCCCCATCCGGGAACGTCCTGTACTCGCAGAGCGCCACCCTCTCCCCGAGGATCGCGGCGACCCTTCCAGCGAGCAGCTGCGACGATGGACCTCCTATGATCATGATAACCTCCCACGGCACAGGTACAGCGAACCCCAGTGAAAGAGGGGAAGATCACCCGGCCGGTATCAGCACACCACTCTCATCCGCACCCTGACGCCTGGAGTCACGATCGGCCCGACCGCTCTCGCCTCTCTCCCGACATCCATATGCTTCAGGAGATCGAATATGTTCCCGGCGATCATGGCCGAGCGCACAGGCTCTGCGATCTCGCCGGCGCGGATGCGAAATGCATTTCTTGCCTCAACTGAGAAGTCTCCGGATATGGGGTTTGCGGTGTGCGCCCCTATCACGCTGTTGACCAGTACACCTTCGCGCACACCCTCCAGAAGATCCACAGGCTCTTTTGAGGAGATGATAAGATTGCGGACGCCGATCCTGGGCATATCCGAGTAGCCGGATCTGACAGAGTTTCCGGTGCTTGATCTTCCCTCCTTTCCGGCTGTGTAGGTATCATAGAGGTAGCTCCCAAGGATGCCGTCCTCCAGGATCACATTTCTCTGTGAGGGGACGCCCTCTCCGTCGAAAGCAGAACTCCCCATGCCCGCTGGAAGCGCTCCATCGTCGATCATCTGGAGCCGCGGGTCGGCTGTGCTCTTGCCCAGCATGCCAGCGAGCGCAGACCTTCCCTTCTGGACGTTCTCTGCGGAGAGCGATGGAATAAAAGTGCTCTCGAGAAGCTCTGCGAATGCAACTGGCGAGAGCACAACATCATAAGTATTGGTCTCTATGGATATGCCGTCAAGAGAGCGTCTTGCGAGATCCGCGGCCTTTTCTCCCACAGCTCTCGCGTTGACGCTGAAGCTCCGCGAGTTGTCAAACTCGCTTCCCGTCGCAACCCCTGAGCTCCCCCTGGCGATCGTCTCAAGGGCGAGATGAACCGATGTGCCCTCCTCTGAGAGGTCGACACCGCTGGAGTTGATCAGGATCTCCAGGCTGTGCGTGCATGATATGCCGCCAGATACTGGCTCCACTCCATCAACAGCACCGCATCCTCTCAGGAGCTCCTCCGATATCCCCAGGAGGGTCTCGGTTTGGACCTCTGCTATCCTGCGGTCGAACACGCCAGCCACAGGGAATATCTGCGATTTTCCTGGAAGTCCCTTCCAGAGTCGATCCGGCCCGAATATGCGGGCAGCGCTCACAGCAGCCTCTGCGACATCATCGAGCCTGCCCAGATCTGATGTGCTTGAAAAACCAACGCCTCCCTTGATAACAGCGCGGAGCCCCAGCCCCCTGAGAACGCTCTCGCTGATGCTCTCGACGTTTCTCCTTCTGAGCTCGAGCGTCAGGTTCCTGCTCTGAACCCCGAATACCTCAGCCTCATCAGCCCCCAGGCGCAGAGCCCTCTCAAGCAGCCTCTCCGCAGCTATCCTCAGATCATCCGATGTACCTGAGATCCTCCTCGCCCCCGCTCTCGTAAGGTACCTGTGCCCTCTCCATCTCCTGGAGCTTGCTCACTATCCGCTCCATCTCGCCCGCTCTCTCCTCGAGAGCCTGAGTCCTGACCTCGATCCCGAGCGCCCTGCAGAGGACCTTAAGAACAGCATGCGCAGACTTTGGATCAACCAGATACCCGCTTGTCGTGCCCATGAGGCAGATGGCATCGATGCCCCTCAGGCCGCCAAGACCCACCAGAAGGCCGCTGACCCCGATGATCCCCCCTCCAGGCTCGTTCTCGTGGAAGACCACCCCCAGCCCCTTCATCTCCTCAACGAGTTCTGACCTGTTCGTTGCGCCGATCACCTGCGGCTCCACGAACTGGCCTGTTCCGTAGCCTCCAAGGGTGTAAATCCGCCGGACCCCGAACTCCTCTGCTATGTCAAGAAATATGCCTGTGAGCTCGTAATGCCCTTCGTTCGTGGCGCTCTGGTAATCGCCCACCAGGATCAGCAGATCCGGCTCTCCATCCTTTCCCCTGTATGCGTAGATCTCGTTCCTTACCTGCCTGACAGTGCCATCTGCCTGTACCAGTACCTGCGGAGGGAAGTGCGGAGAGTATATCTCGATGATCTTCTCTGCTTTGAGCTCTTCTATGAGATGCTCAGCGACGAGTTTTCCAACATGCCCAACCCCGGGCAGGCCCTCAACCAGAATGGGGCTCTCGAGAGATACCTCCTTGAGCCTTCGAACAAGCGTCTTTTTCATGATCTTCCCTCTTCCCGCCCGCTTTCAGAGAACAGAGCACGCCGGTACCTGCCATACCGGTCCTCAGGGGAGAACCTGGCCGGCTTCGTGCCGCTTGTGCGGGATCCACATCTTGGGCAGGTTTCCTTGAGAGTGTAGATCCTGCACCGCTCACATCTCAGTATCTTGGATCTTGCCAATGCTAGGCCTCTCTCACGAATGCGCCCTCTCCACCGTGCTGCTCAATGTACTTTATCGCAGCCTGTGCCGACTTTTTCAGGACAGCCTCAGCATGCTTGTAATCGGGAGCGATCACCTTTATCCTGTACCTCGGCGCGCCGACATACTTTATCTCGAGCGTCGCATCCTTGTCCCGTATTCGCTTGGCCTGCTTCAGAGCCTTTTTGATGACCTCAACACCATCTGGCGCGAAGGATCTCAGATCCACATAGCCGGCGATCTCGACCGTAGGTATCTTGACATTCTCCTTTGCCAGGCGGGAGATTATCTTTATGTCCTCCTCTGTGAGCCCACTGTCTGAGAGGCTCTCCTCGCCGCTTATCGCAGCCTCCTCCAGTGCTCCATAAAGGCTGCTGTAGCTTCTCATCAGCGTATCCTTGACGCGCTTCAGATCCTCATCTCGCCCCTCATAAGCCATCTGAAGCCACTTCCAGGCCTTGAGGTCGGCCTTCCACGCCTGGATCTTCTCCCTCCGCTGGTGCTCGTTGACGTCCTTCAGAGAGAGATCGATGTGATGCTTCGATTTATCGACATTCAGAACCTTGCAGACGATCTTCTGTCCCTCGCGGACATGGTCGCGGATGTACTTGATCCAGCCGCTCGCCACCTCTGAGATGTGAATGAATCCCTTCTTGTCCGCATACTCATCCAGTGTGACGAACGCACCAAAATCCAGGACCTGATCGACTGTGCATACAACCAGATCCCCAGGCACCGGCCAACCTTCGCGTTGCATTCAGATCACTCTAGGACCTCGAGAACCTCTGTCTTGATGTCAGCCTTGCCGCCTCTCGGCTCAGCAAGCGTCCTGCCGCAGACGAGGCACTTCACCACAGTGGCCGCCCTGCTGAATATCACCTGCACGTTCTCGCAGTCGTTGCACTTGACCCTGAGAAACTTAGACAGACTCATCCCTCCACAAGCTCGAATCTTCCGAGGCGTATCCCCTTTCTGTTATGAGCTTTCTTGCACAGGCTGCACCTGTATCTGAGGTTGACCCTCTTCGTCGGCTTGTCGCCGCCCGGCACCTTTGAGAACTTGCCCTGGTTGCCCGTACCATTTGCCCTAGCCTTCTGTCTCACGATGCGCGTCATGGAGCGCGCCTGTCCCCTTCTGACCCTCTCCACCGTATGGGTTGTGTGCTTGTTGCAGAACGGACAGTGAGCCTCAATCTCCTTTGGCATCTTCATGATTCATCCTCACTTCCACAGCTATGTTTTTGCTACACAGATTCCTCGCATGGATCTTCGGGAGCATAACAACATCATCCTTACTCAGAGCATACCGCTTCCCGTCGACCCCTACAAACATCGGGACTGTATCCAGCAACCTCACAGCGATGTATTCCTTGGCTATATCTTTTTTGCCCGTTAAAGGTCTTTCGGTGCTGGGACGCGAGAGATGCGAGAGTATGTTCTCCCTGCATCTGGTCAGCGCCTCAAGTATGGTTTGGTATAGGACGACCTCCTCCTCCGTCATGCCGTCCGGAAGCTTTGCAGGCGTCGAGGAGCTTGCCTGCATCATCGCCTTCTTGGCAATCTTCTTTATCCTGAGGTCTATTAGCTTGCTGATGCTCTTTCTGCTGGACTTCAGCTCATCCTCTATTATCTGAGCCTCCACGCTGAAGTGGTCCTCGAGCTTTTCCAGATCCCTCTCGAGAGATGCTATGTGCTTTCCCGCAAGCCTGTAGAAATCGCCCTCGAGATGCTGGAGCTCTGCTGACCGTCTCTCTCCTCTAAGGACGTTTGCCAGGTCAAGCTCCATGATACCCCGCCATAGTTCTCTCAGCAGTGACTTAATCTTTATCTCAGCGGGGAGCAGCCCCTATCTCAGCGAAGCCCCTCGCCATCAGGAATATGGCAGCGTATGCCGGCAGCTCCGCCCCGCCCTCGCTCAGATCAAAGCGCTTCCCAGCCAGCTCGATGCTCGCCGGACGAAGGATGTCCACAGAAACAGGATCTTCGCCGAAGACGACCGCATCCCTCAGCGGGTCAAATGCGCGCAGCGAATCGATGCTCAGCTTCGTGACCCTGAGTCCCGTGCCGCCATGCAGGCTCTCCGGGAAGCGTATGAGGCGATGCACATCCGCGGTCACAGGCTCGTCCGTCTCGCCGCTCAGAGCGCGGACAGACTCCTCCATCAGGTACGGGATTATCAGCTTCCATATACCTGAGGCGTACTTGAAGAAGTCCAGGTTTCCGGCGCGGATGCTCTTTATCGCATTCTCCTCCCTGATCTGTGCCAGGAATAGCCTGGCCTTCTGAGAGCCTATCCCCTTCACGTTTTTCAGCAAGCTCAGCGCCTCCTCATCATCGAGCTCTCTGAGATGCATTACCATGGACTCGATCGCTTTGTTGATCCTTCCGCCCCACCCAGCTGTGCCATATGCAGGCCCCCGCAGGGATCTCGCCCTCTCAACACCAGCATCCCCATCAACGTCGATCTTGTGTATGAACCTCTCCGGATCCAGCCCTCTTCCCGTAAGGTAATCCACGATCTCGCGCCTGGCATCGCTCCTGAGCTTCATGATTGAAGGATCGCGGACGTGTATGTGGTATCCCCTGCCTCCGGAGAAGACCACGCTTATTCTCTCATCATCAAAACCGAAATCGCTCAGCAGAAACTCCAGGAGCTTCATGGTCTCTCTTTTAACGCGCTCCAGCATCTCTCCGTAATCCCTTCTTCCAGAATCCCTGTACTCTGAGAGGTGATCGGCGTCCAGATCGAAGATCAGATCCGCTCCCCTCCAGATCTTCTCCTTCATCGTGGGGGCATCCGGCTTGAGGTAGTACGCAGCGGAGTGATAGACATGCGCCGGCACAGTGCTCCTGATATAATCAACCAGCTCCTTCCTGCTCCTGAAAGACCTGTGCCTCCTCATGCCAGGAGTATCGTAGAATATGAACCCCCATTCCCTGGACTCAATTCCAGGTGGGGCATCCATCGACGCGGTGAGATAGTACTCCCTGAACCTGGCGCGCAGGTAGCTCGCGGTCCTGCTATCCACATCACCACCCCAGCTCTCTCAGTAGAGCTCTGGCCTTCTGTCCTCCCAGCATGTGATGGATCTCCTCACTCGATCCCTCTCGTCCAGGTCGAGGTCAGCGATTATGACGCACTCCTCGCCATCTGCCTCTGCGAGCGCCTCACCCGCAGGCCCAACAATCATGCTCGATCCACCGGCTGATCCGGAGGCATTGCAAGCGATATGGTGTATCTGGTTCTCTATCGCCCTGGCGGTCACAAGGGCCCTCCAGTGGTGGATCCTCTCAGCGGGAAACTGGGCGATTGTGATGAGTAGGTCTGCCCCAGCTGCGCAGAGCTTTCGGGCAACCTCAGGAAACCTGATGTCGTAGCAGATCTCGAGCCCGATCGACAGATCCGCGACCCTCACAGGGGAGATCCTCTCTCCTGGAACGAAGTGCCTCTTTTCATCACCAAACGGATGTGTCTTGCAGTAAAACCCCATCTCAGCCCCGGCCATGCAGAATCCCATGTTGAGCACCCCTCTCCCAGATGATGCCATGATGGAGCCAGCAAGGATCGCGCCTGACTCGAGGGATAGAGCTCTGAAGGATGTCAGCGATGGATATGGGTATCTCTCCGGCTCGAGATCATAGCAGAAGCCTGTGAGGAAGAGCTCGGGGAGAACTATGATATCAGCGCCGCTGTCAGCCGCGTCCGCCGATAACTGAAGAGCTCGCCGCTTGTTATCGTATGCATCACACTCTCTCACGGAGAGCTGTACGCAGGCAGCACGCATGAATGGATCAAGCTCGCTTCATGTATATTAGGAGATGCCAGGCGTTCTGTCAGGGGTAGAGTGCGTATGGTGGAATCAGCTCACCCTTCGCGGGGGACGTTGAAGTATTTGCATCCAGACGACCCAAGGATAGGCTTTTAGCCGAAGCATGCGAAGGAAGTACAGGTGAATCCAGATGGAACAATACCCGACGGCCGTCGTGGCTGACAGGGAGGTCCCCTACGATCCGGAACAGCTCAGGAGGATCCAGGAGCATCCGTGCTTCAGCGAGAAGGCATGCCACGCCTTCGGCAGGATGCATCTCCCTGTTGCTCCGAAGTGCAACATACAGTGCAGGTACTGCATAAGAGATTTTGATTGCGTTAATGAGTCGAGGCCAGGGGTGACGAGCAGGGTTCTGACCCCGCAGGAAGCGCTTGAGCGTGTCGATGAGGTTCTCTCGAAGCACCATTACATCAAGGTCGTGGCTGTTGCTGGACCCGGGGAGCCTCTCGCAAACGAGGAGACATTCGAGACGCTCAGGCTCGTCGGGGAGAAGTATCCGCACCTCATACTCTGCATAAGCACGAACGGTCTGCTCCTCCCGGACAGGATCGAGGATCTCGACCGTATCGGGGTGACCAACATCACCGTGACACTCAATGCTGTCGATCCAGCCATAGGCGAGCAGATATACGATTATGTCATTTATAAGGGAAAGAGGCATGAGGGGCTGGAGGCTGCACAGATCCTGCTCGAGAACCAGCTCAGGGGGATCGAGGAGGCTGTGCGGCGGAAGAAGATCGTGAAGGTGAACACCGTTCTGATCCCTGGAATAAACGACAGGCACGTCTTTGATATCGCGAGGAAGATAAAGTCGATGGGAGTCTTCATTCACAACGTGATGCCACTCATACCTCAGTACAAGTTCGCGCACATAAAGCCTCCAACTCCGGAGGAGAAGAGAGCGATACAGGATGAGTTGAACAAGATAATAAAGCAGATGCGCCACTGCAGGCAGTGCAGGTCTGATGCGATCGGCAGGCTGGGGTGCGACATACAGCAGGAGTTCGAGAAGGGCGGGAAGGGCTCCTGAAACGCCCCTGTCCTTTCCATTGGTCATCGGTTAAAGATTTTCTGCAAATATATTGGCCATGAAATTTGACAAATTTAGATCGCACCATAGTGGAGAGTTTGATTCAAATCGACCGCCCTGTGGACTTGATACGTGATAGCAGTACTGAGGCGAGATAAGACTATTAAGTTCAATTCTACACATGTCGATCTTAACCGATGACGCATGCTGTCCTTTCAGCAGTTTCATGAAAGCCGGTACCTGATCATCATGGGCGCATGATCGGGCCGTGCCATGGAGCTACCGAGGAGCGCCCTAGGATTCGGTATCATGCGAGGCACGTATTCTGGCGAGGCGTTCCTTTGCTGCTGCGACCCGTCCCTTGACGCTGTTCTCATTAACAGCACACCTGTTGCACTCTCCGGATGATTCCTGCTCTGGGGCGGCCTCTGTGGTGTTCTCACACATCCCCTCGCTTATCACTATTATTCCATCCCCGTAAGAGAGGTTGTAGAGCAGCATTGATGGGATGCTGGATGGCGCCAGGTAACTGAACCGCACCACTCCCCGGATGCTCTCGTTGGTCTTCAGCGTTCTGGGCTCGAACCCATCAGTCGCCCTGTAGCCCCATCCCCACTGGTCGACGAGGGTGTAGTTCTCAGGGGACACTTTCAGTGGAGACGTGGAGTTGTTCCTGACGGAGACATCTATATCAAGCACCTTCCGGCTGTAATCAAGCCTCGACCCCAGGATTCCGTAATACACGACTGTGACGTTCTCGTCTGTGTAGTTCAGCGGCTCTCCGAAATCCACCTTGAACACCTCCCCGATTCCGGAGTCCACCACGAGGCTCTTCGGTATCGCCTCTCTAGGAACCACGAATGCGAGAAGCTTCCTTCCTGGAGAGATGGGCCTGCTCGATGCCGCATCTCTGGTGTAGCTCCTGTCGTTTCCGTCGATCAGAACATATCTGACCCGGGAAAGCTCCGCGCAGCTTCCATTGTGCCATCTCAGGCCCGCATCAAGGTACAGAACCATTCTGTCCGCATCGTAAGAGCCTCCCTGATAAAGGGGCCCCTTGAAAATGTCGAAGACGGTGCAGCAGAGCTCTCCGTTGCCACCTGTAACAGGCAGTCCACACGCAGACTCCATCACAGAGAGCATCAGTATGAGTATGAACCCCAGGGCTGCAGTTCGTATCATCTCAGCCACCACGGATGCTGTGAATTACTTCTGAGATATATTGTAACTATATATTTAGTTTTCCGATGGATCTGACAGGGGAGCTGCGGCCCGCCTGCCCTCAATCAGAAGGAGCAAGAGGGCATCATGCCGTTGCTGGAAGCAGCTTTCTGAGCTCATCCCGCACGATTCTTCTGATCATCTCCTCTGAAAGGTCGAGGTTGTTCTGAATATTGTTATCCTGCTGATGCATGTTGTTCGTCGATTTCTCGAATATCCTCAACTCATTCATGAAGAACGGCTTCTCTCCTTTCTTGAGGCGTGACTTCGCTTCATTCAACTCTCTGACCAGACGATCGAAGTACCTGCTCAGAGCCTCTGTCGTAAGAGATGTCAGGCTCTGATCATCGTTTTCATGCTCCATGTGAAGAAGCTCGCGCCGGTTCTCCTCTATGTACTTCAGGGCGAATGATATCACCCTGTACATCCTTTTTTCGAATGGCCCATCACAGCCTGATCCATATGGGTTCCTAAGCAGTATCAGAACCTCGCTCCCCCTGTTTTCTCCGAGCTTCCTCCATGTGAATATATGGTTCGTATCGAGTCCGGTGATGCTCTTTACAGACGATTCCAGTTTCTCAGCGGAGAGATAACCTCTCGAGAAGATGAACGCTCTGTCTGCCATTGCCGGATCGCATGGGAACAGCGGGCCGCATCCATCCCTTTGCACGCTTCCCGTGAGGGCTTTTGAGACCAGCTCCTCTTCAACGGATTTCTTGCTGTTCAACGATGCATAGCATGGAACCATAACAGGCGGCCTGTTCAGACCCTCTGTGAAGTTCTGCGCCAGGGCCAGAGACGGCGGGTCCTCCTGTGGAAACGCGCGGTCTGCCAGGAAGGGCTTCATGACCTGAAATATATAATTGTTTATACTTGTGTAGTCCTGCTTGAACCTCTCAACGAGGATCTGATTATCCACAAGGATCAGAGCGTCCACACCCTCTTTTGCGCTTTTGGTGAGGAGATCATACATGGATATCGTCGCTCCGAGATCTCTCCGCGCCTCCTTCGACTGCTGCTCCCTGTCTGCCTCATCCCCCTGCTCTGTGAGAACGCCAAGAACGAAGACGGGGTAGTCCTGGATCCCTCCGGATCTTATGTAGCGAAGGATCGGATTTATGAATCCCGTTCCGGTGCCTCCGCCGAGGGATACTATGAACAGTATGTTATCGCATCTGCCTCCGCTGAGGGTTGTGAATCCCTTTATGGAATTCCAGGCGTTCTCTAGTATGGGGTTATCATCTCCGAACTCCTCTCTGGCAACACCTCTGACCTCATCATCCTCATCGAATATCTCGAATATCGCCTTCAGATACTGAGCCTCCCTGAAGAACCCCTGCTTCTTGATATCATATCCGTACTTGCGCATGACGAGGGAGTGCGTCTTTGATCCGACCTCTATCGAGTCGTGTGGTATGACGTATCCCGGGTACCCATCCTTCAGGCTCTTGAAAAAGCTCTGCTTATTAACCGCGGCGTTGACATCTGCCTCCAGCCACACCCCCTCGATTCCGCCGAATGCAACATGCTCAGCATTTGTCAGTTTTGATAGGAGCTTTATCACATCAAGGGAACTGAGAAAGACCATTAGCAGATTGCCGCCACATCCGCCTATGCCAACACAGCATGATCTCATCGACCGGCCTCCACGAACTCATTAAACACAGGGATGAAAAGCAAAATCAGGGCCACAAGAAGCAGCAGCCAGGCTGCAGTTTCAAGCGTCCTGTTCACGAAGGGATAATTGACAAAATTGCAGATTGATAGTCCTGCCGAGACCACAAGCACAAACACCGTGGCTGCGCACAGAGACATCTCATTCCTCGATAGTGGGTATATTCTGTAGATCTCAGAGAGCCTCAGCCATACGGGAAAGCTTCTGCTGGCCCATAGCAGGAACGATGCCAGTGATGCAACGATCACAGCGAAAAGGACCAATCCGTAGTTGCTGGCAATTGGAAACCCTGATCTGAGCAGCCACGGGATCAATGGTGGGAGAATGTAATACATGAACGCTACGAAGAACGCGACCCATGAGGAAAAGACCATGGCAGAGAAGTTGGCTCCGTGATCTACGGACAGCAGCTCATACAGCTTATCCCTGGAGACGCCAGATGAGAGCTCGGAGAGCCTCCTGTATACGCGCTCGAAGTTCATCCGGTGAACCACCAGCCCTACGAGCAGCAGGGCGAGCAGCATCGCAGCCCAGATCATCTGCCTCCCTCCTGGTTGCCTTTAATCTCTTTTTTCCTTCCCCTGTTGTTGCTCACGCGTTCCACGATCACACCGGCAGAGAGGAATATTATCAGAGTGAGGATCACATTTGCTATGCCCAATGGTGAGAGTATCGAATACTTCACGATCTTCGGATTTATCGGTTTGTCCGCTGCGAGATCCATGCTCGTCCTGCCGTTCTGATCCGGCTCTGAGTAGGAGAACCTGTATGCAAACGTCTGGTTGCTGTCAGATACATCAAAGCTCGTCTCGAATGATACAGTCTGCCTCTCGGGCGTCACCGTGACCGTCCTCGATCCGCGGAGCTTCCATGGATTTGATGGTGTGCTGGTGTAGAGGTATACAGTCAGCGGGAACGAGTTCTCGTCCTGGCTCTTCACGTCTATGCTGAAGTTGTACCTGCCCCACCAGTAGTAGTTTTCATCCTCTGCAACCATCCTCGGGCTCTCTACGAGCAGCTTTGGTGTGGGCCTTATCTCAGGGCCCTCTGCGATATTCGTTGAGGTCACATTGATCCCATCACCCACAGTGTAGTAGTAGCGGAATGTCTTCCCTGCATCTTCCTTTCCGAAGAAACCGTACTCGCTGTTTCTGAACCTCACTGTCCCGCTGCCGCGAAGCTCCTGGGTGACATTCGTCCGCTCAGTGCTGTTATCCTCATTCAAGATGTGGAGCGTCACATTCAGAGTATCACCATCGGGATCCATGATATCAGCTACATACTCTATCGGATCGCTGTATCTCGGTCTGTATGTGACATTCGTGTAATTTACCACGGGCGGATTGTTGATCACATTAAGCTCCAGCACGGGGAAGAGCTGCGGGGATGATACCGACCAGTTAGATGAGTACATCTTGTACAGGCTGTCAGTGTATTTTATCCTGAAACGAACCCTTCCCGTCTCTTTCAGGCTCCGCAGATCGGTGATCTCAGGGAAGCTCCTGTATGTGTAGTTGATGCCGTCAGTGGAGAAGTATTCATTGACCTGCACGATCTGGGTCTGGCTGTTGACCCGCCTGAAATCCCCCCCTGGCTCCGCCATCTCAAGGTCGATGTAAAGAGGTCGTCTTATCTCAAGCTCGTTCTCATTTGTCACATACGCCTGTATCTCCAGGGGATCGCTTCTGCGAACCGTTGTGTTTCCCTTGTAGTAGATGAGGACCGCAGGCAGCCTGTACTCCCCGGGAGGGGTGTACTCCTTCCATAGGAGAGTCTGCAGATACTCAAACCTCTTCGGGTTCTGTTTCTTCCCCTGCTCGAGCGCCTTTATTATCTTCTCCATATCGGTCTGCCTGTGGCTGCTCCCACCTCCTCCGCCCTCAGAGGGCGTGGGTGGCGCGGGGCTCACGCTCGGCCCCTCTGCATATGCTGAGAGGACAAGCATGAGCAGCAGGAGAGCGAGAAGCCTGTATCGCATGCTATTACCTCTTCACATCGAACTGCACCGTCTGGTGCCAGGGCTGGTTGTTCCATGATAGCTCGGTCCAGTTGCCAGGGGTGCTGTAGTTCTGAAGGAGACCTGAGCGTATCCAGCTCTTCCCGTCGTCTGTGTAGATGAGCTCAACATCAATCGGCCTCAGAGCTCTGACCGAGACCCTGTAGTTGAATCTGTCTGTGTTGCCTATCCTGCTGTACGTCGCGTCCCTGAAGCTCACATCGAACTCCGGCCCGGGGAACTCGCCGAGCACGTTGTTATCGAGAACGAATCTGTACCAGGCCATTCCGAGGAGATCAGCATCCTTGATATCGAAGGTCACGTTCTTCCAAACAAGTGTGCTGCTGGAGCCTGTGTAAGTCAACATTCCCCTGGAAACCCAGAGGTCAGATTCCGGTGGCCTTATCTGCAGCTCCAGATCGCATCTGGGCTTTGTGGTCTCGATCTCGGCTGTGTACGTGTATGATGTGTAGGCGCTGCCCTTCTCCGGTGATACGGTCGCGTTCTTCACCCACACGACCACCACATCTGGGCCGGCATAGTACCTTCCGATCATATCCTTTGTTGTGGCGAATGGCGACTCTGCATCTATGTAGTGAAAGCCATAGTAGTACTGGGACGATCCGTATGCTTCAGGCGTGGCAGTCACACGTACATCATTCCACTCGAGCCTCTCCCAGGTGGAGACGTTT
Source organism: Methanothrix sp. (assembly GCA_029907715.1). NCBI lineage: Archaea > Methanobacteriati > Methanobacteriota > Methanomicrobia > Methanotrichales > Methanotrichaceae > Methanothrix > Methanothrix sp. The sequence continues at coordinate 3,971 of JARYLI010000005.1, read as the reverse complement.
CTGTATGTGCGCCTTCCCCCTGTGACAAAGCTCTTCGATCCGACATCCCAAACATTAAGCGAGACCTCTATCTCCTTGGATGCGTTGACCTCGAGGGCGTACTGGAACGGTGTGTCAGAGAGACCCCTCTCCGGAGAGAGGGTCGCGTTTCTGAACTCGACCGAGACCGGCCAGAAGGGGCCGTCAAAGGTCTTCTCCTTTCTACCCACAAATCTGTAGTAGGCCGAGCTGAAGTCGAAGTCGAGGGACACGTTCTGCCATCTCAGCACCTTCCAGCTTCCTGGAGCGGTGTAATCCTGTGTTCCCACAGGCGTCCACGGGCCGTTCTTTGATGGAGCGACCTCAAGAGTTATGTTGTCAGGCGCTGTGGAGAAGACGCTCACCTCGTACGTGTAGAGATCATCCCTGGTTCCCTTTCTCGGGGTCACAGAGGCGTCCTTGAACTCCTCAAAGACCTTCACCAGCGTTGGATGGCCGGTGTAGTCCTCCCTGACCACCGGCTTCTCAAAGGGGTCAAGCGATGTTATCGTTGCCCTGTACCAGGTCCTGTCCCATATGCTCGTGTCGTTTTTGTCAGATAGCCATCTGCCGAAATCCCCCTTTCTGAGATCCGGGGACTGGAAGTTGACATCAAATCTGAGCACACCTGTTGCGCCAGGGTTCAGGTTCAGCTTTTCCGTGAAGCTCTTCGAGATTGAGGTATCGGATGAATCCGGGCCGATTGTGAACTCCACGGTGTACATCATCGAGTTCTTCGCGCCCGAGAGCTCCACAACGTAGACGAGGCTCTTGCCAACATCAAGCGGCTCTCTGGGTGTGCCCTCCTGCGAGAAGTAGATCGACGCATCTATTCCACGAGATGATGTGACTGCAAGCACAAGCACCATGAGACACAGCAATCCTCTCAATCAGTTAACCCCCATGCCAACAGGCAGATGCCCACCAACCACTATGATCCATATATGCAGATTGCAGCCCATTGTCCAGGCAGCTCTCACAGCCTCCTATACGATTATAACATTTAAAGCCTTCTGCAGGTGATGTGTTGCGAACAATCCCTCGCAGATGTCGCTCTCACGTTTTCAGAAAACCAGGCAGGCATGAGGCACACTGGCCCTCCAGATCGCATGTCCAGAAACCGCACAGCAATCCATCAGACAGACTACCCGGGAGAGCCTGAATAAAAAGCCAGCCGCTTTTACCTTGGCTCCACATCATTTGGGACTGAAACGTCTGAAACTGTGCTACCATTCCAGGTTTAACCCGAAATTTAGCGAAGCCTGACGGGCATCACAAATCGCCATGTTCCGACTCCATGTGCCTAAAAATATCAAGCTCTTATGTATTCAGCAACCAGAAGGATGCAAGCCGGTTGATGAACGCAATCATTCGCTCCCCAGGCCTTCGACGCAGTCGAAGATAAGTCGAAACGAGCACATAGCATGACTTTTCTTCGGGCAGGTTATCAGACATATAAAAGCGAAGCCGGGAATCGATCCCGGCCTCAGAAGCGTCTGATGCACAGATAGCCTGCCATAAGTGAGAGCACACCCAGCAGCCCCTCGAAGCCAGGCTGTGCCCTGCTGCTTGTCGGGGTCTCTGGCGTCTCACTTGCCTTTCTGTTCTGCTGAGCAGTCTGTTCGCTCATCTCTGGCGTCTTGCATGGCGCTCCGCAGGTTATCCACATTCTGCCCTCTGCCAGAGGCAGCTCGTAATGCCGCCTGAGTGGCGCTGCACATGATAGCGCTGGCCAGTCGAAGTCCACTCTGGAGTACGGCGTGCTGGAGCTGATGTTGCCAACAAATTCGGTTCTCCTCTCCGTAACATCCACAGGCAGCTTCAGCTGTACCGACGCATCGATCGTGGCACTCCACCTCTCTCCGGAGTTCAGGGTTCCAATGTTCCATGTGAGCGTCGTCGAGCCGTCTCTGTTATAAGTAACCGCATCTGGGAGGGGATCGGCGCCGGTGTACTTCAGATACGGGTACAGCGTCTCGGTGAGGGTGACGTTGGTGACCCATGGCCCCTGAGCGCATCCGTTCATCCTCTTGAGTATCGTGGAGATCAGGTTTCCGGCGGTGAGGCTCTGAGGAGCTGATATTCCGCGCTGCAGGGGATCGCCGAGCTGCGCAATCTCAGTCAGGTTTTGTTCCTCCAGAGGAAACTCGTTCAGATCCGTGCCGATGTAGAACGGAAGGATGCCCTCGAACCCTCCGCGGATCAGTGTGCTGTTTCCGGGGATCGTGTAGAGCACGCTGGGCTGCGAAATGCCCCTGAACTCGCTGCGGCACGTTATGAATATGATGAACCTCCGCGTATCGCAGCTGAGCGGATCGTTCGCCTGCGAAATTATGCGGCTGTGCATGATACGCATCGCTTTCTGCAGCCCCGCCTCGTAGAACGTCAGATCGGTCTCCCTGCATGTATCTTCGTTGTACCGCTGGATCGTCGCCATTATTCTCTGATCCCCGATCGCCAGCCACTGTGGGTCGAGAGTGGTATCCCGGTCTGCAGAATCAGTGGGATTCCAGTCGTCCCAGCTCACGATGGCGATCCTCGCGTTCCTGAGCCCGGGAGTGCTCGATGCAGTCTGGAGCATCTCATAAAGGGCATCCTGCATGACTTCGAAGTTCTTCCTGCCACTGTTATCGCGATCTCTCATGCTCCCGGATTTGTCCATGACAAACAGGATATCCGCATTGCACGGTCTCTCTGGCGTCTCAAGTGCAACCCTCAGCCTCGGGCAGTCGGGACATGGTCCATTTCCGTTTGGCAGCACCTCTTTGCTCACACTCAGCACGCTGGTGTTCTGTACCACGGATTCATTGCTTCCGCCGATACCGCTGCCCTCCAGGCTGAACGAGCCAGGCGGGCTGACCCTCAGAGTCGCTGGGGGTATTGCAACCGTTGAGCGTGTGCCGTCACATTCGGTGTAGCTGACTGCCGTATCAGGAGCCATTCCCAGGATGAATGCGCCCGGGTCAGGCGAGCTCACATCAAAAGAGAGCGTCCTGCTCTGGTTTGCCTGAAGGATCCCGATCTGCCAGGTCAGAACAGTAGAGTCGCCCTGCCTTCTCATGGATGCCACAGGCTGCGATCCAGGAGAGAGATTCACATTCAGAGACGCTGGCAGCACGTAGGTCACGGTCACATCCTTCGCCACGATCCCGGTGATGCTGCTCCTGATTCTCTGGTATATGCTTGCCAGAGCGCTCGCATCAGGAGTGCTGTAGAACTCTCCGCCGGTGCTGTGTGCAATCTCCGTGAGATTTCTCGCGTCAGCCTCAGGACCGAGACCTATGGTGAATACCACGATCCCCTTCGATCTGGCCTCGTCCACCGGAGATCCCGGAACGCCTGGTGGCGTGTAATGGCCACCATCTGTGCTGACACCATCCGTGAGGAGCACTATCACCTTTGATCTGCTGCTCTCCGGTAGCAGATCGATCGCAGCCTCCAGGCCTGTATCCAGAGATGTGTTTCCATCGGCACCGATGCTGTTTATCGACGATTCGATATCTTCTAGGTTGCTCGTGAGCGGCGAGGATACTGCTGATGTATTCCAGCTGACGATGCCGACCCTGTCCATGCTCAGATCCAGGCCGGCGACAAACTCCCTGGCAGCAGACTTCCTCAGATCTCCAGGATCGCTTGTAGTCATGCTGCCAGAGCTGTCTATCGAGAGAACGACATCTATCGGACTGGCGCAGGGCACCTCCCCTCCCATGAGGCTTATGCTAACAGTGCAGATCTCAGAGGGCGAGATTGCATTCCTGCTCAGGTGCTGGTCAGCAGTCACTGCTGAACCCAACGCCCCGCCAGTCCAGAAAAGAACAAGAATCACCCAAACGACTTCCCGTTTGATGATTTTACCTCCTGCATCTCAACTGTGTGTGCTGTGTTGGATAAGTAGCTTTATATTCATATATTCTCTCTTATTCTTTCAAGAATCTTCGTCATAATGTTATACG